>JBLIRG010000004.1:0-59661 GCA_049472195.1 Thermoplasmatota archaeon | reverse complement strand
ATTCCTCGACGGGTTGCTCGATTAGTATAGTAACCGTTTGATGAAATCGTGTTACCAACTGGAATCAAGTTTGCTGCGTTAGCCATAGCAAATGCTGAGTTAGCAGCGAGCATCACGTTATTGGCAGCATAGGTATAATTGCTATTGGCCTTTTAATTACATCATCATGTGTAATTAATTGGGTAAAAGTAACAAAAGATGATGAAAAATCATTAAATAGCATTTCATCAGACGAAAGTTGCTATTTGATTGTTGATGGAAAGGAGTTGTATGAAAATACGGATGACGCAGTAATAAATATTGACGGAAATGATAAACAATTGAAATTATTTGAAGATGATTTCATTGATTCAAATGATCCTACGATTTCCAGTATGAAAGAATATTCCGGATATATTGAGGGTAACGAAAATAGCAGAGTGAAATTATTCATAACGCCTGAGGGAAATGTAGGAGGGAATATTGATGATGGAAATATCAGATACAGGATACAACCTTCGAATGATGATACAGACAAATTTGAAGCATATAAAACTCCTTCATTGATAGATGATGAACATGAAGTAAGTACTGATAATACTGAAGCATCTACAAGATCAATATTTCCAGAAGTAGATATCTCCGTGAGAAACAAGGTCTATTATCTTTGTAGAGTGCAAGTATACTGGGACAAAGCGTTTAATGATGCATATACAAGTCCATATTTTATGGCAACTAATTATGTAGCATGGGCTGATGATTATTTTATCAGGGACTTGAATATAAAGTTATTCATATACCTCCCCCATTCAACGTATATTCCTGGATCAGAGGGTTGGGATTATTCAAACGTTCAAAATACTATGTTTTCATTCCAGAATTTCGCGAGCCCAAATATTGACGATGGAACAAATCCAAATTTTTTATCTTCTATATATAAAGGCGATAGAGCAGTAATGCTCTCGGGAACTGCATGGGGATTTACAATGGGATATTCATCTGGCCAATATTGTCTAGTTGCTGCAAATATTAGAAATGCAAATGGGAATATTATATCGGGTCTGGGTGAAAGGAATGTTGCCCATGAACTTGGTCATACTTTTGCGTTAGGCAGTACAAGTGGACCAAGAAGCCATTATGAAGCTGATGGTTTACCGGCTGGAGACACTGAGAATGAATTAATTAACGGTGCTTTCCCGATTATGCATCAATTTCTCAACTCACCTCCTTGGATCAATGAGTTCAATTGGAAAGCAACAAACGTGGCTAATGCACATGCGCCCAAACTTAGGTGGAGATATGAAGTATACGAATCATGGGCGGGGATGGGACAAGCACAAATGGTGGGAGGAATCAAACTTCATTTCTTCCGATCCTGGTATTATCTTGTGGAAGATACATCATATACATTCAAGTTCAATATGGCGTTATGGAATACGAACAGTTATAACATTGTTATGGATAAATGGTGTTTTAAAATCAAGGATTACAATGGAAATGTCAATCAAGATCTAATCTGGTTGGACAAATCAATGACGGCAGATACCAGTTATGTTCATGGGGGAACTATCCAATTCACATCTTCCGGTCTCTTCAAAGTGTGGCCTTATTTCGAATATGATTATGGCGGGAATCAATATACCGGCCCAAATGACTGGCAATCATCAAGCATACCCGCCTTTGGAAATACTCAACTTGGTTCGAATCAAAACACACAATCAGATGTGAATCTTAGAATGGGAGAGATAACGATTTACGGCCCTTCGAATCCAGCTTCAGGGCAGGTGTTGTTCATTGAATTCCATTATTGGGCAAATTTTGCTCCGTTTGATTTGGATATGACGACGTCACCGAATATTTTTGTGAAAGCAATAGATCCGTCAATGACAATATATTATTTGGAATCGGGTGATTTGAGATTGCATCGACAATCTGGAACATATCTATTTCGTTCATGGATTGAGGTGGATCAAACGGGTACTTGGAGTTTTGAGATAGGATACACATACGGTGGAGGAACAACTATTATGCTGTCCCCAATCAATATTATTGTAAATTGAAAAATATTTCACAACAATGGATGGGATTTTTTTTATTTTTTCAGCCTTATTTATCAAATTAATGGGTAATCCGGAAAACAAGATATTACATCCATTAACATTATCAGATCAATATACCCCTCAAACATCCACCGCAGCACGGAGATCAGTATCGATTATACAATCATTTCGAATGATCCCGGATCCATTCGTTCATGACCTCTTCCAGAGTCCACTCCTGGGTCCAGAACCTTCCTTCCTTGAACACATATTCCCCATCCGTGAATTCATAATACCCGGGGATCCCGTCGATGATCAGCTGTCTCGTGGTCCTGATCTGCACGAAGATCGAGGTCTCTATGATCCTGTATTTCTTCTCCTTTTCACAGTAGACCATATCCACGGCGAGTGTATTGGCCTTTAAACGATCCTTGACCTTTCTCGCAATATCCAGGGCTTCCTCTGGTAGATCCTTTTTCTCGATGATCCCGGCTCCGGATGCCCTGAAATCCTTCTCCGGGGTCATCTTGTAGTATCCTTGATATTTGTTTCCAACCACAATAATCCTCAGATCATATTCCAGGTCGGGTACATATTCCTGGAAGTAAACGTATCCTTTCTGCCTGATGTAGGACCAGTAGGTTTCCCTGCCTCGTTCGAATACTTCTTTTACGAATTTTTCGGCGGATTTTCTATCCCTTATCAACTCGACGCCTCTTGATCCCGCTCCGGTCCTGATCTTCGAAATGAATGGATATTTAGCCGTTTTGACATACTCCTCCGCCTCCTTTCTATCGTTGGTTATGAATGTCTTCACAAGGGGCAGATCATGGAGTTCGAAAAGATAGGCCAGCCTTACCTTGTCCTCGTAATACCACATCTCCCGATAAGGCGGATAGCATATCTTTCCAAGATGTTTCTCCATGAAGTATATCTTGGATTTGGCATTGGCCAGCGTTGCCGGATCGCTGTGGGGATGCCATATGATCATATCGAATTTTTTCACCTGATCCATCCAGTCCCGTCGGTCGATATCCACGAAATCATACCTGATACGATTGTGTTTCAGAAATTTCCTGTATTTCTCCCAGTAGCAGATGGAGTGATCCCCGACATTCTCATATTCATCCCTTATAAGTCCGACGAGGGGTTTCTTCAGATCTCTCGGCCAATCAACCGTCACATCCTGCCCGATCTCAACCGGATCGGCCAGCGAATCGTGCTGTTCGTGTTTGATAAATATATCGAGGACTGACCTGATCGGTCGACTCATCGCGATTTTCTTGATCAGCCTGCTGCTCCCCATAAAAAGGAATCTCCCGTATTTTTATCCCAAAGCATGCTATCTAAAGATTTTCCTCAAATTTCCCGTTGAAGCTAATATTCCCATGGATATGTGAAATAACAAACAAACCTTGGTCTTGCACTTAGAACAAGTTACAAAGGCAACTTAATTAAAAATCGAACGCGGAGGGAATACTCCGCATTCGAACTTTGAACCCCCACACCCCCATGATGTTGGGTGTTTCCTATCAGATAGGAGTATTTAAAAAAAGAAGAGACTTGATGCTTTAAAATTCCTATATGATAAGTAAAGACCCCCCCAACCCATATGTTTTCCTGTTCAAATTACCAATAAACGTGCAAGGCATCAAACCTTGAAAATTATTTATAGTCAGATTCACCATTTTCCAGAGGGTGTGAGGTCCCATATTTCGTCATTCACACACGGGGGCATGTCAATGAGGTTCAAGGTGTTGATGATCGCTGTACTGTTATTTGCGACGTTTTTCCCGCTGGTAGACGGCGTTGATCCTGATAACGGTGAAGGAATATCCGCATCAGCGGTGGAATTCAGAACGCCATCAAGAGATCCCGGAATAGCCACCATATTCGACATTCTGGAGTTGCCCGAGAACGTCATATACAAGCGTTCCTTCTCCGTGACGGGCGAGCTCCTGAGGGATAATAACGGAAACGGGGAAAGGGATGCGGGAGATACCCTGATACCCAATGCCACCGTGAACGTTCTCTGGAACGAGAACACTGCCATCGTGGTTGACAGGGACCTTGTGACGAATGAGACCTCCGAGGAAAATCCGGGAAGGTTTACCACCCATCTTTCCGCAAATCACGTTCCGGGTTTCCAGGCGATCGATCTTACGCTCAGTTTTTGGGGACAGTTTTCAAATGAGACCGGGGACCTTTACGGGTTGACCGAGAGCCAGTACAGCAAACTAATCGCTCTTGAATACGGGGAAGACGATGACGGCGACGGAAGCGTCGATGAGGAAATGCTCAACGGTATCGATGATGACGGGGATTTCAGGATCGATGAGGATGTGGATGCATATCTGGTAACCGATCCCGTTCAGCTGGTCAGGACCGTGGATATACTTCACCTTACGGAACTCACCGTGAATCTGGAGAGCGATGATATCGAACTCGGCCATCCGCAGGATGGGCTTGTCAGTATCTCCGGTCAGCTGAAGGATACCTCGGAAACCGGGAACGATATGGGGACGAAGGTCCTGGGGGTCTATTTCGGTGATGAACTCGTGGATGAGATAGAGGCCAGGAGTTCCCCCGGAAATCCCGGGGCCCGGTTTTCGTATTCGTTCGCACCACATAACGATACTCCGGCAGGGGACTATGAACTGAAGATCATCTTCGATCCGGATATGAACGAGACCAACAGATTCTTCAACGCGACCGATGACATGCAGATGGTAAGGGTATACCGGCCTCTTCAGGTGGTTTTCCACGATATACCGGAAGGTTTCAACCAGGTATATGTGAAACACGGATTCGACGTGTATATCAACCTGTCAATAGTCGACAGACTCCTCTACAATGACGGGACCATGCAGGGCCCGCTTCTGGATCTCAATGGCAACGATTACGACGGTCTCTACACTTTCAATGTCCAGTGGGGAGAACCGGGCAACTCCTATCATATCACGTACAAAGGCATGGTTATCAGGAATGAATCGGGATACTTCTCCCTCAGGATGGAGTACAATCCGGCCAGAATGCCGATCGGATTGATGCCGGTCATGATAGTGTCCACGTTCAATCTCGGATCGATCGATCCTCCGATATACTACAGCAACCTTGAGGGAGACGAGTATGCCTCCACCACGTTCAATATCATGGGGGATACGGAGATCAGGGTGTGGACCGATCAGAATCAAAACGACATAGATGATTTCAGGGAGACGGATAAGACCGGGGAACTCAGGGAGATCTACATAACCAGAACGCAGTACGAGTCGAAAACCGGGGTGGTTCAGAACTGGAACGTCGCCAGGATAAGGGGGCAGCTCGTGGATCTTTCCCAATCCAGCGATGAAAGAACTGTAGGGGTTCCTGGAAAAGAGATCCGGATGATATGGAACCTGGGAGATGCCTCCGAGTTTTCTCCCGAGCCGGCGATAACGGATCTGGAAGGATTATTTGCATTCGATATAGAGATCGATGAAGATCACGAGATCGGACCTGTTCCCATCAGGGTTGTTTACGACGCCGACCTGACCAAGGGATCCTACGCCAGCTCAAGCTTCCTCCAGACGAACGGAACTAACATATCCGTTGTGGCAGCGACGGACCTATCGCACAATATCGAGGGCGGCGGTTACCAGAAGGGGGAGGACATCTCCATTTCCGGGAAGCTGATCGATGATCACGGAGACGCAATGGCTGGCAGGGAAATCGAGGTCTATCTCCTTCACGGTGATGAATATCAGCCGGGGGAGCCGGTACGATCCGATACCGTCGACCGCCTGGCGGGTACTGCCACTACGGATGATTCGGGAAATTTCCGGTATGAATTGAATATCGGGGAATCCATGGATGTTGGCAAGTACTGGTTATATGCAATTTTCAGAGGTTCGGAGGAGTATCCCGGTGACGGGAGCCTCAGATATCAGGCAGGGGACGCATACGCGGGATCGGTGGTTCAGCCGGTGCCCGTATATGTCATCTCGGAGATATTGATCGATGTCAACGAATCAAAGATGAACTACACCAGAGAGTCGGGAGGGTCCATCGAGGGATGGATCTTAGAGGTCAGCGGGGATTCGCTCATTCCGATAAATCCCGCGGGCAATTCCGTTCAGGCCTATCTGATCCAGGGTGAGGATCAGGTATACCTGGGGGATAATTCCCAGTTCGGTCCGAACAGCTCTTTCAAATTCGTGGTTGGCAGGATCTCGGACAAGTTCGAAAAAGGAGAGATCACCATAATGCTGAAATTCAATCCCGGAAACAACATCGACGGTGTCTCCCTGTACAAGGAGAAGATAAGCAACTTCACGGGATATGTCTGGGAAAGATCATGGATCAAGGAGATCGAATTCGGCCCGCAGGATGACTACGATCGCCAGGACGGCAAACCGGATATCCTGGAATGGAACATATCTAGTTTGAGGTTCTCATTTCAGCTCTTGGACGGCGAGGGAGCCGCGAAATCGGGGCCGCCCATCCCGGGTCAACCGATCTGGTTCAATATCACCATGCTTTCCTTCAAGAATTCGAACCTGCTGACGACTGATGAGGACGGAAGGATCTTCATGGAGTTCACGACCAACCTTACCGACACGGAGACCGGCGAGGTTTTCAAGATACCCGAGGGCTGGTCGCGATCGGATCTGAACATTTCCGTATTCTTCCCCGGAGGCGCATATGCAAGATCCTCGGAGTTGATCTACAGGTGCACGTTCCGGGTACTGGTACCCGATGAAGAGGTTATCGATGACGAGGATGAGAGCGGTGAAAAGGGTATATCTCCGATAATCATCGCCGGGATCATAGTTGTTGTTCTTCTGATCCTCATCGGGATCATCGTGGCGGTATTCCTCGTGTTGAGAGGAAAGGAGGAGCCGGAGGAGGAGAGGATCAAGTTCGAGGACGTCATTCATGAAACACTCCTTAAGCTCGAGGGCCTGCAGCCCTATCACGAAACCATGATGAAGGCGATAAGCGACATGTCAGATTCCCTCGGAATGGTATCGGCCCTGGATGATTACGGAAACGTCAGTCAGGAGTTCAAGGAGAAACTGCTTGAAAAGGTGGAGGGCAACGAGGAGATACTCGAGGAGATAGTTCTGATGATAGAGGATTCGGAGAGGGACCATTCCCTCATGGAGGATCTGTCCAGGAAAAGGGCCATCCTCTGGTTGAAGCAGATAGAGGAGGAAGTGTTCCAGAAGGAAGCCGGGAAAGAATTATGAAATGAGGGGCAGGGGTGAAGACAAGAAGGGATTTTGGGTGTATGTGGAGGCATGAAAAAAAGATTCAGCCCCTGCCGCGGTTTTTTACTTCTGAAGTTAAAACCGGAATGATCCCTTTTTAATATTATCGGTATATTATTTGGATCAATTCGCAATCATATTAAACAATGGAAATGATGTCACAGAATCCGGGTCGGGTGTATTAATATGGAAGTGTCCAGACATGGCGATGTTCTCATCATCCGCATGCATCCGGGTGAAGAGATCGTGACCTCCATGGTCGATGCCTGCCGTAATGAGAACGCGGTCACTGCGGTGGTCCTCTCAAGCATAGGTCAGCTCAGGGATTTCACTCTCGGATTCTTCGTGGAAAAGGGCAATTACGATCCGGTTCGATTTAGTGAACCTCATGAACTTCTATCCATCTCAGGCATGATCATCAGGACATCGGAGGGTTTCGAGCCTCATCTGCATGCCTGCCTCGCCGGCAGATCAAGATCCGCTGTCGGAGGACACCTGATCGGAGGTACGGTTTCGATCACCAATGAGACGGTGATTCAGCTGAACATCGGACCAGCGGACAGGGAGTTCAATTCGGAGACCGGACTGAAGGACCTCAAGCCTCTATGAGGATTGTTTACTTCGTGCATCCCTCCTGCCCGAGGACCACCTCTGAATAACTATGCCGGCCACAATGAGCGATAGTCCCAGTATTGTGGTGATGAAAATACTCTCTCCGATCACGAGGTTGATGAGGACCAGGGAAAGGAAGGGGCTGAGGTAGATGAGATTCGATATTCTCGCCGTATCTCTTGACATTTTCAATGCTGCCAGCCAAAGGATGAATGTTATCCCCATCTCGAACGAACCGACATAGACCGAAGCAAGAACTCCGTCTATGCCTGGAAATGAAAGATCGGCGAAGATCAGACCTGCCGCCAGAACGTAAATGGAACCGAACAGGAAGTTCATGGAAAGCTTGACGGCGGGATCCCTTCGGTTCCTGATATTCAATATCCAGTAGGATGACCAGATAACGGCGCTGAACAGGGCCAAAGCGATCCCCGGAAGGTCCATCCCTCCCTCGAAAAAAATCCCTCTGGCGGATATCAGGACAACTCCCAGAAAGCTTACTGAAACTGCAGCAATGCTCATCTTTGATATCTTCTGACCAAGGAATGCTATGGACATCAGCGTCAATATGATGGGCCAGGTGTAGTTCAGCGGTTGGGCTTCCTGTGCCGGGAGCCTGGAGTAGGCTCCGAAGAGTACCAGATAATACAGGAACGGATTCATGAATCCCAGAAACGCGGAATGCAGGATCTCCCTGCGATCGAACCTGAGAAGTTTTCCAAGATCACCCCGGATTATTATGAAGAAGAAAAGAACCAGTGTCGATGTGAGGGTGGAGAAAACGAGCATCAAAAGAACGCTCATGTGATCCAGCGTGATCTTGAACGCCGTGGCAACCGTTGCCCAGATGAGGACTGCAGTGATGCCGAAAAGGTATGCCTTCCTCTGTTTATCCACGGGTCCCGATTGGGCCGGTGGATATTTATTTATATTGAGCAGAGGCGGCGAGCATCTATCGTACGATACCGATACGGGCAATTGTCATATCCGTGAATTGCATTGTACCTCTCCTAACAGGAGGATTTTCCATGGGAGAGGGAACGGATGATCTCATCAATAAGATGAAGAAGACCGCCGAGAGTCTTGGCAGGTCCGTGTCGGAACTTGCCAGCGATGTCCAGCGCTCCATTAAGAAGATGGATGTCGAAGAGGATGCCGTCGAGGTTCTCAAGGAGACCGAGGCAGCCCTTGACAATTTAGGAAAGATCGTGGAAAGGAAGAGGATCGAGATGGAAAGGTCCGGAGTGAAGAAGACCGTGAAGAAGGATGCGGACCATCTGGCGGATAAAGCGGGAGAGGTGGTGGAAGGAGTTGCCAATGGTGTAAAGGATATCACAAGGGATCTAAAAAAGAAGAAGAAGAAATGATCGGCATACCCGGATCAGAGAAGATGTCAAATCATTGGATAGGTTGGATCGACTTGAAGGTTCTAGGATTGATCGGTGGAATGAGCTGGGAATCCACAAAGGTGTACTACGAGATCATCAACCGGGAGGTTGAAAGGAGGCTTGGGGGATTCCACAGCTGTGAATGCGTTATTTACTCGTTCGATTTTCATCGGATCGAGGCAGGTCAGAGGGAGAACAGGTGGGCGGATCTCTCAGCCGAAATGGTTGAAGCGGCTCTCAAATTGAGGTCCGCAGGCGCCGAGCTGATCATAATATGCACTAATACGATGCATCTCATGGCCGACGATATTGAGAGGGAGTCCGGGATCCCCCTCGTTCACATCGCGGATTCGGTTGGACACAGGATCAATGAGACGGGATGCAAAAAAGTAGGACTGCTGGGGACCGAATACACCATGACAGGTGAATTTCTAAAGGACCGCCTCAAAATGGATCACGGATTGGAGATCATTATCCCGCCCGATGAGGATAGAAAGCTGGTCCATGATGTAATATTCAACGAGCTCGTGAAGGGAATCATACGAGGCGGCTCGAGGGATGAGTACCTTAGAATCATAAGAGATCTGGATGATCGTGGTGCGGAAGGAGTAATACTCGGCTGCACCGAGATACCCCTTCTGCTGGATGATACAATGACGGACATCCCATTGTTCGACACCACGAGGATCCACGCGATCGACGCTGTCGATAAGGCCCTCGGGGAATGATTGCACCAGAATCATTATCCCCAAATTTCTGAATTTTCAGCAGGAAGGATAATATACGGGGGATAATTATTGAAAATCCATGGTCTCGGTAAAGGAAAGAACGGTCAAGGGCACAAAATATCTCTATGTATCCTGCTCCACGTCATACAAAGGGAGGAAGATAAGGTTCGAAAAATCCCTGGGTCCCAGCTCCAAGGTCAAGGATAACCTGAGGCTGATCGAGTTCCATTCCACGATCATCCGGATGAAATGTTCGATATATAGGGCCTATCTCGAGGCCAAGACATCCGAATTCGAGCATCTTCCACAATTCTATGCTTTCTACCTTGCCATGATCAGACAGGGTTATCATAACTATCTGGAGGATCTGTATCCGGATGAGCTCGAGAAATACCAGGACGAGTTCGATACGAGGTACGTTCACAACACCAATGCTATCGAGGGAAACACATTGACATTGAGGGAGACAGCCCTGGTCCTCGGTGACGGGATAGCGCCGAAGGGAAAGATGCTGAGGGAGATCCATGAGGTGGAGAATTACCAGCGACTTCTCCGGTTTGTGAGATCATATGACCGGGACATCTCCATGGATTTCATTTTGAAACAGCACGAGTTGATCCAGAGAAATATCGATGATGAGAATGGTGGAAAACTCAGAAGGATCCCGGTACACATAAAGGGCGCCGACTGGGAGCCTCCACCGGCACTGCTGGTGAAGGATGAATTGAAGGATCTGATAGAATGGTATGTTGATAACAGAGATGACATTCACCCATTCGAGCTGGCAGGAATATTTCATCACAGATTCGTCCAGATACATCCTTTCGTGGATGGAAACGGAAGGGTTGCAAGGGAGCTGTTGAATTTCATACTCAGGAAAAACGATTATCCGCCCCTGATAGTCCCGGTCTCGGAAAGGCAGGAATACATGGACTGTCTCGAGAAAGCGGATGGGGGAGATCCGGAGCCTCTGATCGAATTCTTTGCAATACAGATCATTCAGGATTATATGAAGGTCATCTTCTCGTACAAGGACCACATATCAAGGGAATTGGGCAGGATCACTCCAGAGGAAGGCATGGAACTTGCGGGGATGATGTTGTGGTTCGCCACCCTTATTCGGGAATTCCAGAAAGATGTCCCGGACCGGGCACAGGAGAAGCTCGGCTCCGTCCTCAGGGAGCTGATACTCAGCGATGTCGGAAAGATGAAGGAGATGGGATTGATAACCGAGAATAGCGGGGCCGATGTCAGAGATTGATATCATAGATTTTACCGTATTTTTCCCTGATATATGAGACGAAATGATCCTCATTGGGAGATTCGCCCGTGACATCCTTTATCAGATCGGTTGCGGGGAGCAGCTTCCCTTTGTTGTGAATTTTTATCCTGAGCCAATTGAGGATGTCCGAGAATTTTCCGTATCTCACATCTTCCCACATGTCCGGCATGTCCCTGAGCATAGCGTTGTGGAACTGGGCGGAGTACAGGTTTCCGAGCGTATAGGTGGGAAAATAACCCACAGCGCCCATGGACCAGTGTATGTCCTGCAGGCATCCTCTAGTGTCGTCCGGGGGTGTTATTCCGAGATACTTCTCGAACTTCTCGGTCCAAGCGGCCGGAAGCTCCGAAACGTCAATCTCGTCGTTTAACAGTTCAAGCTCCAGCTCGAACCTGAGCAGCACATGCATGTTGTACGTAACCTCGTCGGCCTCCACCCTGATGTATGTCGGTTTCACCTTGTTGATCGCCCTGTAGAAAGTGCTGAGATCGGTGCCGCCCAAGCCGTCGAACCTGGCTCTCAGGATCGGATAATAGTAATCCCAGAACGGAACACTCCTTCCTATTATATTCTCCCAGAGCCTTGACTGGGATTCGTGTATGCCCAGAGATACCGAATCGGCCAGTGGAGTATGGTAGAACTCTTCCAGGAATCCCTGCTCGTACAGGGCGTGGCCCGCTTCATGTATACAGGAGAAAAGAGCGGGTCTCAGGTCCGTTTCCGAGAATCTCGTTGTGATCCTGACATCCGACATGGAACCCACGGTAAATGGATGGGTTGTAACATCCAGCCTACCCCTTGACAGGTCGTAACCAAGGTTTTTTACCATGTCAAGCATGAATGCCCTTTGGTCCGGAATCGGATATGAACCCTCAAGAGCGGAAGAATCGATGTCAACCCCGGATTCCGAGATCTTCCTTATTATCGGGATCAGCTTGTCCCTGAGATTTTTCATTACCTCAGCGGCCTCTGATGTCTTGGCATACGGCTCGTATTCGTCGAAAAGTGCATCGTAGGGTTGATCGTCATATCCGATGTGCTCGGCGACCTTCTTCATGAGGTCGATTATTTTTACCAGATGAGGTTGAAAGCTTTTGAAATCATTCTTCTCCCTGGCCCTGGCCCAGGCCGGTTGCGCGATCGATTTGGTCCTGCTGATCTCTCTTACCAGATCCTCCGGAATGGATACGGCCCTTCGATGGATCCTTCCTATCTCCCTGATTATCGCATATTGGTTCTCATCCAGATGCTCCCTGTTCTCAAGTTCATCGAGGAGCGATCCAACCTCCCTGGAAGTGATCTTCTGATGGATCAGACCGGAGAGGAGTGAATTCTGCCCCGCTCTGAGGGAGACAGCGTTCGGGGGCATGTAGGTCTCCTGATCCCAGTGAAGTATCGATGTGATCGAGTGAAGATGTGATATCTCACTGTATATGTCGAGCAATCTGCGGTATGATACATCAGTCATTTGATCACCAACTTCATCTATTCATCATTGTTCTTTATCAGCAATTGTCCTCTCCATTGAAAATGCCCTGATATGACATCTCGTTAGACATTAGATGATATATATATTCAATCCCCGGAGACGCCAGTTGATCGATATAAGGGCCATCTGCTGCGGAGTTGCCGGGAATATGATGAATAGATACGATCGTTTTTCAAATGCCCTTTACAACAATTTATATAGAAAAAGACCGGGATTACAATTTGGTGTCGATTATGAAGAAAGTTTTCAAACATGGGGATGTGGTGATCAAGATCAGCTACAACATGTGCACGGGATCGGGTGAATGTGTCCAAGCCTGTCCCATGGACATAATCGAATTGGTTGAGGGCAAGGCTGTCATCACGGATATAAAAAAATGTATCGAATGCTGCGCGTGTTTCAATGCATGCCCGAATTCGGCAATTGACCACTCCTCATGTCCCTAGTATGTCATTCCCGATTCTTCATGAGCAGCCAGATATACCTTACATCGGGATCGACCTCTCCGTAGAAGAGGAATATCAGTATCTCCTCGATGAACCCGAAGATATACAGAACGGCAATGACCGTTATGTAATATGTCGTATCGAAAAAGAAGGAAAATATAAAGGCCGAATACACCCCGACAGCCGCCAATCGGAGGAGGCTGGTATGCATCAGGACAATCTTCTTGGTCCTGATAAGCGATACCACGAAGGATAATCCGAAGATCCCGAAGAAGATATAGAGAAGAAGATAGTTCGGTTCAAGGTACTGCGGGAACAGGACAACGAAGAAGTAAACGGTGGAGAGGTAGAGAAGCACATCGGCAACCGAATCAAGTTTCTTTCCCAATTCCGTGATCTCATTCCTTCTGCGGGCAAGTTTTCCATCCCAGTAATCGGTGGAGCCGATTATGGCATAGGTGACGGCCAACGCGATGTCCCATCTCAGGAAGAGAAGGAGGAAAAGTACAGGAAGGAATACGATCCTCGATAGCGAAAGAATATTGGACGGATAGAGCAGCTCCTTCTTCAAAGACATAGGTAACCCGATCCCGTATGGATTAGTCCGCTTTGGGTATAAAATCTTAACTACATTATCGAATGTACATTGGATTACGCATATTTACAATGGAATGAATCAATTTATTATAACATATTTATAAGCCATACATTAATAATTAACTGGGTAGGCTGAAAATAATTCCTTTTCCACAAAAAATATTGTGTTTTTTATAATTCTGGCCTTGTCGATTCAGAGGCATTCGAAATTCAATTCATGTTGAGGTGTGAGCGAAGTCCACATTGGAATTTCACCTCTGCCATTTCTCGACATGTTCGATGCCGTAAATCGATGGTCATTTCCTCGAGGGTTTGATTATCTTTCCGAGCAGCCAGCTGACACCGTAGCTGATTGCAATCGATCCCAGAATCGTTGCGATCCAGTACATTGATCCCAGCTGTTCCGGCAGACCTGTTAACGGGACCACGAACAGGAAGATACCCAGGAGGATCACTATGGTTATTACCATTATCAGTATGCTTCTGAGGGTATTATTCATGGGATATTCATCGTTATTTTGATATTTATTAATTATTACACTGAAGAATATGATTTTTATTTGAAGAGCGCCGCAGATATCGATCCGTTATATACGGCATATGGCGGTTGGGTTGTAGATCACAGCCAAGAGAAGGCGTGATGTGTTTTGTTCAGAAGTCGATTTCAATATTATCCCGTATGAGAATCGAAAAAAAAAATTGATATAGCCTGAGAGACCTGATAAAGATTCCCAGGGGGTGGGACCTCTTGTGTTTGGATGCCTCTTTCAAGGAAAAGGACGGTTACTTTCATGCAACGATTACCGGAGCCATATCAGGTGATTGTACGCATCCCCTGTCCGAGAAATTGGTTCTGTATGCAGCCGTTACGAGGCTGTCCAAGGTACTTCTCGACTGCAGGGGAATAGAGACTGCGGAATCTTCGGAGGAGGTCCTTGATTTCACCCTTAGAACGACCGAGACAATGAACAGCTACATCAATGCCGGCCGGATCGGGGAGATGAGGTTTGCATACCTTTTACCGGATGGTTTAATCGAATCAGTGCAGGGTGATGCAGGGTTCGACCATGATATAGGCAAAGAGTTCATGCTGACGACCGATCTCGAAGAGGCCGTCAGCTGGTTGAAAAGCATCTGATAGGAAATCAACCTTACACCCGTTTTTTAAAAATTCGATGGCAATAAAAGAACATCCTTACATGAGAGGTGCAATCCATTTATACATTCCTTACATACGATGATCGAGGAATGAAGATGGCAGCGAGGAAGAGGTCTTTTGCTTTCGATGACATGATGCGGATAGATAGATTGTCGGATCCTGCCCCCCATCCGGACGGATCAAAGGTTGCCTATGTTACGACGAAGTACGACAAGTTGAAAAACGAGAAGTGCAGCGTTATTCATCTTCTGGACATGGAATCGGGAGAGGATCGATTACTTACTCCGGGAAAAGGATCGTATGGGAATCCTTCCTGGTCGCATGACGGAAGATATCTGGCATTCACGTCGGATCGAGATGAGGGATCACAGCTTTACGTACTGCCATTTGCTGAGGGTGGGGAGTCGAGAAAGATAACCGAAGGTGACGGAGGAGCCGGCAAGCCCGTGTGGAATCCGGATGGCAACAGGATACTCTTCAGTCGATCAGTGGTTGTATCTCCCGAATGGGACGGGAACACGGATGATATTGCGGAAGATGAGAAGAAGAGGGTCATTCATGCCAGGACCTACGGTCTCGTTAACGAGAGATCGTCGGCCAGGATAGAGGATTCGCTTCTTTACCGGCACTGGGATCATTGGAGGGAGATGAGGAGGACCCACCTGTTTATCGTGGATCTTTCGACCTCTGAGATCAGCGACATCACACCGGGGGATGCCGATGTTCCGCCGATAAGCCTCGGAGGAAGCCTTGATTACGGTTTCTCTCCGGAAGGGGATGAGATAGTCTACATCATGAATCCGGACGACGTGGTGGCCGAATCGACCAACAATTCTGTTTATATTCAGAAGATAAAGGGCATCAATACATCTGGAAAACCCAAAAGGATATCCCGGAACGAAGCGATGGATCTCGAACCCAGATACAGTCCCGACGGAAAATACATCTGCTACCTGGGTGCCGAGAAGCCAACTTATGAGGCAGACAGGCTCAGGATCAAGATATACGATCGTGAGACGGGATCAACGAAGGTCCTGACCGAAGATCTTGATCGATCCCCTTTCCTGATCGAATGGTCCCTGGACAGCCGGTTCATCATATTCACTGCCCCCGATCGGGGATACCTGCACATATTCAGCTACGATCTGAAAACGGATTCGATCAGGCGGCACACTGGAAGGTCATACAATTCGGTATTCAGGCAGCTGTCGGCGAAGAAGATAATCGTGTCCCGTGAATCGGCGACTGAACCCGCCGATCTTTATGTAATGGATGTAAACGAGGGCGTCAGACCCGATACCGATCCCGGACCGATGAAGACGGACCTTCCACAGGAGAAGATCGAAAGGCTCACCGAATACGGTTCGTGGATGAAAAAGGAACTTGACATACATCATCTTGAAGAATTCTGGTACAACGGAGCTGACGAGGATCCGGTGCACGGATTCATTCTGAAACCTCCGGGATTTGACCGGAAGAAGAAGTACCCCCTCGTTCTGATCATCCACGGCGGCCCCCAGTCGGCTTTCTTCGATCACTTCCATTTCAGATGGAATCCCCAGCTGTTCGCAGGTTCGGGCTATGTGGTCGCCGAGTTGAATCCGAGGGGATCGATAGGATATGGACAGGAATTCACGGATCAGATCAGCGGGGACTGGGGGGGAAGATGCTATGAGGATATCATGAGGGGTCTTGATCATGTTCTGGACAATTACCCTTTCATCGACAGGGAAAGGATAGCCGCAGCAGGCGCAAGTTTCGGGGGATTCATGGTAAACTGGATCGCCGGCCACACTGACCGATTCAAGGTCCTCGTATCCCACGACGGGATATTCAATCAGGAGACCATGTCGTACATGACTGAGGAGCTGTGGTTTGACAGATGGGAACACGGCGGATACCCCCACGAGGATCACGAATCGTTCCTGAAATATTCCCCGCACATGCATGTACAGAATTTCAAGACACCCATGCTCGTCATCCAGGGCGAGCTTGATTTCCGCTGTCCGGTTTCCGAGGGGGTTGCTCTTTTCACCGCTCTTCAGGTGATGAAGGTTCCGTCTCGTTTCCTGTACTTCCCCGATGAGGGACACTGGGTTCTGAAACCTGCAAATCTCGAGGTGTGGTACGATACGGTCCTGGACTGGATTGGCCGATATATCTGAGATCGACGATATGGATGGCGGCTCGGTCCGATCATAAGTTCAATACTCATGCATGTACCGGGCCAGATGACGGGACAATATCTCCACAACGCCATGTTCGTCGTCCGCACCGTAGATACGATCATCCGGAATATCAGAATACCTTTTCCTGCCGTCAAGTGGCCTGTCCGCAACTTCTCCGCTCCATCCGTCTACCCTGAGGGCGATTATCAGCCTGCCGAGCTGCCAGGCCATTGCAATCTCCGATAGAGTTCCGGCTCCTCCGCCAACCGCTACAACGCCATCCGAGCTTGCGATTATCTGGTTTCTTGCGAAATTGAATCCGGTGCAGATGGACACGTCGACATAACGATTGGCCGAGGTGGGATCGAATCCTTTCAGGATCCCGATTATATCGCCCTCCCGATAATTCTCCGACTGTCTTGCTCCAAGTGATGCACCTTCCATTATCCCCCCATAGCCTCCGGTTATTATCCTGAAACCGTTGTCCACCAATGCCCTGCCCAGGTTGACCGCCAGATCGTAGCGCGGGTCGTCGCCTGCTACGTCTCCCTGTCCGATCACGGATATTAGCGGTCTTCTACCGGAATCACCTTCGGCCAAATCGGATCACCATCCCTCCCTGTGAATCCTCTCGGGATCGAATCTGTCCCTATACTCCGGTTCCACGGCGGGATAGCCGAGAACGATGAGGGAGAAAGGAACGATCTCCTCCGGGATATTCAGAAGTTCCCTGAAACCTGATATTCTGCCCGTCCGGGGATATATTCCGCACCATACCGATCCGATACCCAGGTCGGTTGCCTCAAGCAGTATGTTCTGTGTGGCCGCGGAGAGATCCTGGCTCATGTACCCTTCGACGTTCTGTATTCGGGTATCCCCGCAGACTATCACTGCCAGGTTCGATTCGGAAACCATCTTGGCATACGGATGAATCTTAGGGATCCTGTCGAGGATCTCCCTTTTTCTGATCACGATGAAATGCCATGGTCTCTTTCCCATGGCTGTCGGAGCACATTGTCCAGCTTCTATGATCCGATCCAGATCCTCGTCCGAGATGGGATCATCTACATATTTTCTGATGGATCTTCTCTTGAATATCGAGTTCAATTTCACACCCCTTGAATTAACGGTGAAAAGTGTAACACCTTATGATCTTTTCAATGTTTCATTATGATCGGATCCGGCATTTCTATGGGTCTGTTATGAATCCGGCGTCAACGGTTTTCAGGTGCATTCGTACTAAATAGTTAAATAAAATCAATAGTGATACATATCAAGCCAGAATGGGATGGCGAGATACCAGGGTATCGATGCAAATGATATCGTCAGGGGGCTCTGATATGAAGAAAATCGGGATGTTAACAATCGTATTTTTGCTGCTGTCCGCACCCTTCGGTGCAGCGATAATGACAGGTGATAACGAAGACGGATCGAATACGAGATCCTTCGGAATCGATCAAGCGCTCGTCCATTTCAACGTGACGTATCCGAACGGATCTCCGGCTGAGTATGTATATATCAACATTCATACATATTTTTCCAATTATGATTATTTCTACAGGGATCATGATAAGACGAATCAGACCGGAAATGCAACAATACCGGTATCCGATTACAACTACGGCCTCTGCAGGATAACCATACACGATTTCGATCTGGATCACTTCTGGTCCATTCCGTATTTCATCGGACCGGGGGATGAGATCTACATGGATGTGGTTCTCACCGAACCTCTTCCCCATGACCGGACGATAACCGGCGTGGTCAGGGATGAGACCGGGACGCCTCTCGAGAACGTTGTTGTGAGATTATCGGGTTCGGATCATCAGGGCATGCCCGTTGATATGTTGAATACGACCGGAACTGACGGGATCTACAGTTTCGATGTCCCGGAACCCATGGTAGGTTATGAGATGCAGGCGCCCTACGGCAGCTTCGATTATTACGGAATCTACATGAACATCTATCCATGGCAGGGATCCAGGGTCTACGAATATGACATGGATATGATCCCGGTTGCCTCATATGATGTTCCCGTGAATATCAGGCTGCTGAACGTCACGACCGGTGATCCGATAACATATTCCCAGATCAGCATAAGCGGTTTCAACTCGAGGAAGGATCACGGTTACGATTACCCCGACGTTATCACTAAAACGGACGAGGATGGATGGTTGGAAACCAATCTCAGTTCGGGTGAGTGGTGGATCTACTGGTCGGAATGGAACACGATTTTCCAGAACGGATCGATCACCTCCAAAATGCCTTTCCTGGTGAATTCCACCACCTCTTCGGTGATATTCCCGATATCGGTCTTCGATCAGTTCAGAACTGTTTACGTCAATCTGACGGAAAAGGACACGGGCGATCCGATCGGACCGGGATACAATGTCTACTCGCGGGGCATGGTTGAAGCGCATGATTATCCCTACGTGGATTTCTATCAGTATGTCGGTACGGATTCTCATGGTCTTACGGAGTTTCGGGTACCCGCCGGGATCGATGTGACAATAGACTTCTTCGACTGGTATGATTACGAGGAGAAGAAGTTCATCATTGAAGCAGGTCCCGCCGGCGAGGATGTCGTATTGAACGTGAGCATCGCCAGGCATGATCCTCCGACGCTGCCCAAAGGAGACCTCTCTATACTAATAAAGGATCCCGTATCGGATCTTCCGCTAACGGATGCTTATATATTCGGATGGGGCATCCATGATGATGTCAATACGTCCATAAACGGCAACGTTAACGAATACGGTTATTTCAACAGGACGGATGTGAATATCGGAACCTATGAAATAAGGATCGATTCCAGGGTGGGGACGGGTCATGTGGCAGGAATGGTTGTCAGCGAGGGGGCCAAGACCGAATCGACTGTTGAGGTTGCAAGGAATGCAATTCCTGAAGATGATCCCCATCTGGAATTCCGCCTGAACGATACCGCAGGAAATCCGCTCCCCGGAATATCACTGATGTTCGTTCAGAGGATGGATCTCTCGTACTATTTTTACTACGGAATAACCGATTCGCAGGGGATCGTTCACATATCACTTTCTCCGGGATACTACGAGGCATTCATCCCGACGGAAACATCTTCGTCCGGGATCTATCGGTTCAGGAACCACTGGAATATGGGGACCGTGGAATTCACCGTAGAAGAAGGTGAGGCTTCGAGAACCGATTTCACAGCATATGAGGTCGGGGATCTGAATCCCATATCCGGATTCATAAGGGACCTTGAGACCGGTGAGATCATACCTTATCAGATCGGATACGCGGAATCGAACCTGTATGTCGGGGGGACCGGAACGAGGTTCATGGGTCCCGAACCTCCGGGAGTTTCCGGCAGGGGAGATGACTATCTCCAATCCTTCTACCGTGAATTTCATTCCACGACCAGCGGTTATTACCGTGTCTGGGGGCGGGACCTGATCGATATCAGGTGCCAGAGGGAGGGATACTTCCCGTATCTGGAGACCATTGACATGACCACGAGGGCTCCCGCCGAGCTGGATATCTATCTTGAACCACTGAAGGAATACACTACCTTTGTGAACGGGACCATCAGGGATCAGGATGGTTCTCCGATCCCCGGATCCCTTGAGATACTCGATCTTGATCGGGATCTCTACCTCGTAAACGGAACGGATTCGGTTGACGGAAGGTTCAACCTCACCCTTTACCCGGGAAATTTCCTGGTGGAATATGAAAATGAGACCCTTTCGGATTCCGTTGAGATCACGGTACCTGAGGAAGGGTTGGGAAATCTGAGCCTGTACCTGATACCGATGTCGATGATCGATGCAGCGGTCCGGAATACCGAGGGCATGCTTCTTCAGGGGATCAACGTAACCCTCCAGAAGATGGTATCCCAGGACATGTTTGAAACGATCGACTGGTCGATCACGGAAGAGGACGGCTCGGTCCGTTTCGAGGTTCCCGAGGGATCCTACAGGTTGTTCGTGGGAAGGACGGAGATCCACGATCCATATACCGGAGATATCCTGGAATCCACGGGTTGGAACGATTTTTCGATCGAGATAATCCTTGGAAATCGGACAGTGGCTGATGTGACAGGATCCGTTTACGGCTTGGCAGGCCCCATGACGGATGGGATCCCAAATGCCGCGATAACACTCGCAAACTCCACGGGACACGTTATCTCATCGGGAACAACGAACGAGGCGGGCGTCTATACTCTATTGGATGTCCCTCACGGGACCAATTACACCCTGGAAGCCGCCCCGCCCGAGGATCTGCAGTCGAATGAGGAACTTTACCGTTCCGGTTACCAGAGCAGGATCATATCGGCAGTCAATGTGAGCGGGACGGATGTGGAGGTCGATTTCGGACTGGAATACGTTGAACATACCCCTCCTGGCTATCTCAATATAACAGCCTACGGTCCGGTGGGAGAGGATATACCCCTGGATGAGTTCATCTTCGTCTATTTCAGCGATCCCGTGAACACCACCACCTTCGAGGATTCCTTCAGCATGGCGCCGGCACCTGATAATATAACATATTACTGGGGGGGGAACAACACCGTCGTATGGGTGGGTCACGATGATTTCGCCGCATACACGAGATACATCGTTACGGTGGATCGCAGTGTGTATTCATCTGCGGGTCTGCCGCTGTGGAACAGCACGGGAATGGCCTGGAATTTCACAACGGGCAACGAAAGCGTTGAATGGGCGCTGTTCTTCGCGGACGTCGTCGTGTCGGATGATAGATCCGTGGATGTGACAGCCACCGGGATGGGATTCCTTTCCGTCCATTTCGTCGTCGAGGGATTGAGGTCGTACGAGATGGAGGAGACCTCGGTTGGAATATACGAGTGCCATATAGACGGATCCGATCTGGAGTGGGATGCTTCCTATACCTATTATTTCTCGGATCAGGATAACGGTTCCGACCTGGCACAACACCTCAGGGGATCGTTCCAAACACCTGAAGCACCCGAACCATCCGATCCCATCACCTCAGTTTCCATAGTCGAGGATGAGGACGGTTCATGGATAGTAACTGTTCATGGGGAACCCGGCCAGACGCTATATATCGTGATAGAGGGTGTCGGATCCTTCCTGCTGAATGAGACCTCTCCCGGAGTATACACGGTTACGATCCCCGGTGATCTGTTCGAAAAGGGGCATACATACAATTATTACTTCTCGAACACACCCGGAGGATCGAACATATCTCCTGACCATGACGGTTCGCATACCACCGATGATGGATCTTCGACCACCACCAGCTATGCACTATCTCCTCTCCTATGCTGCGGGATCGTTTTCATCATCCTGCTTCTCCTGATAATAGTGATCGTTATTATCATTATAATTGCATCCAGGGGAAGGGGAGAGGAGGATTGGGACGAGGAGTAAAACATTCTCATTGCAAGAGAAATTATAAATCGGTGGGGTCGGATCGGTTTCCGTGACGGCCAGGGGGAGAGTATACAACGCTGACAGCAGGCGGATGCCCGAACTGTCCGACGGATCGGTCCAGCTTGTGGTGACATCTCCTCCTTACTGGAGGATAAAGGATTACGGCCATTCCGGTCAGATCGGTTACGGACAGTCCCTTCATGATTATCTGAGGGATCTCCGATCGGTATGGGAAGAATGCCACAGGGTGATAAGACCCGGCAGGAGACTCTGTATAAATATCGGGGATCAATTCGCGAGGTCCACCGTTTACGGCCGATACAAGGTGATCCCCCTCCATGCCGAGTTCATATCACAATGCCAGGATATCGGATTCGATTTCATGGGATCCGTCATCTGGCAGAAGAGGACGACCGTGAATACATCGGGCGGCGCAACGGTCATGGGATCATACCCCTACCCTCCCAACGGGATCCTGGAGCTGGATTACGAGTATATTCTCATATTCAAGAAGCCCGGAAGAGAGAAGTTCGATCCCCTGTTGAAGAAGGAATCAAAACTTACAAAGGATCAGTGGAAGAGATACTTTTCGGGCCACTGGAACATCAAGGGGGAGAGGCAGAAGGATCATGAGGCGATGTTCCCGATGGAGCTGCCGGTTCGGCTGATTCGAATGTTCAGTTTCGTGGGAGACACGGTTCTGGATCCTTTCTTGGGCAGCGGAACCACCGTGAAAGCCGCCCTCGATCTTGGAAGGACAGGCATCGGGTACGAGATCAACGATGAGTTTATTCCCTTCATACTTGAGAAGGTTGGAGAAGGAGATCTCGAGATAATCCGAAGGGAATCGGATATGAAAATCCCCCTCGATGGGGAATACGAACCTTCCATACCCGATGCGGAGCCGCTCTTCCCCGAGAGAGACTCCAATGACGTTTTGACCGTCGGGGTTCGGGATATTGACGGTTCCTGTCGATTGATCCTGGAGGACGGATCAACCGTGGCGCTTCTGGGGATCGAGATCATCGATCCGGAGGGATCTGCGGATTATCTGAGAGAGAGGGTCAAAGGAAAACAGGTGATAATCAGGGAGGATCGATCCCTCGATCTCTCGGGAGGAGCATACGTCTATCTCAAGAACAGGATCTTTGTCAACTCGTACATGATCAGATCGGGACTTGCCCGTGCCAGAAATGACCTGGAATACGAGATGAGGGAGAGATTCCTCGGATACCGGAAGGTCAACCGTACTCCTCGTCGTTGATCAGCAGGAACAACTTGGTAAGTATCGGAAGAGCGACGGATAATATCATGGCAAGCGGGGTCAGGAATGAGGATGCAAGGGTTATCAGGAAGTAGCCGGTCCAGAAATGCTTCATGAGTTTTGGTTTCCTCCAAACGTAGCTGACAGCCTCCTTGAAGGATTCCCAGGCTCCCTTTCCTTCGGCCATTTTCAGGGCAGTCCAATCCGTTATGAATATTATGAACGGATTGATCAACAGGATAGCAGCGATAAGGAAGAAAATGATGATGAAGGAAATGAAGTACATCATCACATAGCTGAAAATGAATGCTATCATCACGTCCATCAGCATCAGGATAAGGATTATTATCAGAATGACGAGGATGACAATGAGGATGGGCAGGAGCAGGATGGGAAGCAGGAACATCGTGTAGAGGAGATATAATCGGATACCCTTATCAAGATATATCTTCCACTGCTCCTTCAATTCCGCTTTCATGATATCCAGATTTATTGCCCCCCCTCCGAATATGTCGAGTATCTTTCTCGATATGTAGATCTCCATCCCGAAGATCATTCCTCCGATGATGACCATCAAGGCAATGAGGAGCAGCAAGAACAACAGTGAAACAAGGGTTATGATAAATGCCACCACGATCAAAGCTGCAGTTTCGGAAAGGCCGATTGCCAGCATTATGGCAAAAAGGAATATTGCACCGAAGGTAATTCCCATTGCAATTATATATCCCCCCAGCTGCCCGGCGACCCGCAGGACCGTATTTATCGCATACTGGAAGATGACGACCAGCAATTTCAGGAGGGCAACCCATCCCAGCTTGCCCACGTTCTCTTTTACGAAGGGAAAAACCTTGTAGTACGGCCTCGTGAATCCCTGCGACCAATCCCTCTTGCCTTCCGCCATTTCCGATCGTCTCCCCTTGGTTTGTAATCACCGTTATTATATTTGGAGGTAACCCTGCTGGACATTGTCAACAGAATCGATCCGAACCCTGCCCGAAACCGATGGTTCACATGACCCTGTCGATGAAGAAGATCTGATCCCGATCGGCCCGGACGGGCCTGACCTCCTCGTCCTCCCAGTGATGCTCCTTCAGGATCTCCCTTGGATTATCCGCGTGTCTGCCGATCCCAATCATCGCGACAATCGTCATGTCTTCAGGGATGTCGAGGATCTCTCTGGCGATCTCCGGTTTGTAACCCGCGAACGGATGGGCAACCAGTCCCAGATCATGGGCTCTGAGCATGATGAGGGATGCCGAGAGACCGGTGTCGAATCCGTAGTATATCCTGTCCCCTATCATGCAGTCGTGATCGGCCTTCGAGAAAATAACGATGACGAGCGATGCCCTTTCGGCCCAGTAATTGCCCCTGTTGAATGCCCTGTGGATCTCCTTCAATCTGTCAGGGGATCGTATGAAAACATATCTCCAGGGTTGATTGTTCATGCAGGAAGGAGCGAGCTCCCCCGCCTCCATGAGTTTGTCCATGATCTCGTCCGTGATCTCCACTGACGCCAAGGCTCTCTGTGATCTCCTCGTTCGGATAGCCTCTCCCACTTCCATATCGATCTCCCCGTGATCTCTGATTTCATATGGTAATTGAATATGAAAAATTTTTCCGATTGTATCTCGATAAGAGTCTGATCGATGTGATGTCAATAGAAAACAAAGATGGGATCGTGATCGAAACGAGATGATAACGGCTATATCGGCTCGGATGATACATAGTTCGGCAGATGTGACAGGAGTGATAAATAACACAGAATAGATATACACAACTTCTCCACATGTTTTTCAGTCATCAATCATCCCGATCCTAACACGATCCCGGATGGAATTAGAATTGGATGATATTAAAAATAACCTTCACATGTGGAAACGGGAAGTGTTACATCTGGGATTATCATTTCACCAGGGATCGCGCCCAGGAGACCGCCTTCCCTACACTCTCCTCTCGATCCTGCTTGAGAGGTGAGAGTGTCTCGAACTCCCCGAGGATCTCGTTGCCATCAAGATACTCCCTCATCTTCTGGAAGGTCTTTCCTTTGTTTCCGTCGTTGGAGCAGAATAGTGCGATCTTCTTTCCCATGATCTTGTACTGGCTCAGATAGGAGTTCATCGGCGGAGCCGAGGTCCAGGCCCAAACAGGTGTCCCCATGAAGATAAAATCGTAGTCATTCGGATTCACATCCGAGGGTTTGAGCTTGGGCAGCTTCTTCATGTAAACCTGGCTTCCACCCCACAGATACTTCATCGCTCCGTTTCCGATATCCTTTTCTGTTTTGATCTCGTGAATATCCGCACCGATACCTTTTGCGATGGTCTGGGCGATTAATCTGGTGTTTCCATCCAGTGAATAATATATGATTAATTTCTTCATGATCCCACCAATTGAGAATTACTTGATCGATTTGACAATGCTGTCCGCCCAGTTACTGGCCTTCTTCTTGAGGACCGCCATATTGCTGTCCGGGGGGATCATGAAATCCACATGCCCCACGATTCTGTTCTCCCCGATGATCTCCCTGAACTTGCCCGATGAATTGCCCGGATCCCCCTCGCTCGTGGTGAAAAATGCCACGTTCTTGTCCATGATCGGATTTCTGTCGAGGAACGCGTATATGGGAGGAGCCGGAGCCCATGCCCAGACAGGGGATCCGATGAAGATCAGATCGTAATCGGAAGGATCCTCGTCGAAGGGAAGGATATGAAAAATCCTGTTCTTCGTTTTCCCCCAGGAATAATCAAGGAAATTTCCGGAATCGATCCTCCGGTCGGTTTTCAGTTCGAGGAGATCCGCGTTCGATCCCTCGGCAACGGCCTCGGCGATCTCTTTCGTGAGCCCGCCGAACGAGTAGTATACCACGAGAGCCTTCATAATAAATTCCAGTGGTTGAATTCATTACCCCTTTATCTTAGTGTGCCCGAAAAAAATTGAATTCAGAAGTCCGAAAGCCCCTTCTGTTCGACCCCCTTCAATCCGCGGAGGACATCTCCCTCGTCTATGTTGAAGACCGAGAGGACGCCCGCCGCGGCGCGGGCGGTGAGTTCCATGTACCGATTGACATCGTATTCCACCCCGTCCATATCCTCCTGCATAAGGCAAACCCTCCCCTCCGGCCTCCTCTCGCCGTGATCGAGGATCACGAACCTGACCTTCTCCCCCGCCCTGACCTCCATCCCCTCCGATCTCAGAAGCTTCAGCGCCGATACCTGCTCCGAGTTGGCGGAGTACTCGTCCAGTGCTCGAGACACACGAATGGTCAGTGCGAGGTCCCTCGGGTTCACCTCTCTGTCCATGAGCTCCCTTCCCCTCCGTCTCAGAACCGAGAAAACCTTCGGGATCTCGTCCGGGAGACCTCCGGCGGAATCGGCCCCTGCAAGTGTATTGATCACCTCCTCCTGAACCTCCTTGATGAAGGGAGGGGTGGAATGCTGCCTGGTCTCTATCCCCCTCATCTTGATGTTTCCGTTGCTTCTCAGTCCGAAGTACTTGGTAAGTGCCCCCGCGCCGTTGGTCTTGTTGGGAAGGAACACGATCCATCTGTATACCTCGTCAACCTCGATGGGTATTCCTATCCTCTCCTCGGCGGCCCCCGCCACTTCCTCCCCCGCATCGGTGGGGCCGGAGATCCAGAGGCAGTCCACTATGCCGTGCAGGATCCTGAATCCACGCTCCTCCACCACTTCCTTTGCCTGAAGCATCAGATCCCTGGCATATGCCGTGATCGATTCATGCGCCTCTATGCGGCCGAACCTGGCGTTCTTGTATCCGGTATACCCGAAGCTGGTGACCAGGACCCACTTCAGTATGTTGGAACCGCAGGAATACCTCCTGCCCATCGGAGGTATGAGATCGCCCAGATCCCCCTCCTCGGGGAAGGGACGTCCAACCTCTCCCCTCTTCGAGAGCCTCTTGTACTCCAGTCGTCTGGTGAGGATGTCTCCAACCACGAAAGGTATCAGTCCCTCCTTCTTCCTGCACACGTGGTAATTCAGGCCCGGTACCGTGTTGTCAGCGGCGGGATGGCAGCATCTGCAGTTCAGCGTCTCCACCGACAGGTTCTTCCTCCACATGATATGTGGATAGAAGGAGGAGAAATCCATCTCGAGAACGTCCGAGAAGGCCCCCACGATGGGATCGAAGAAATGCCCTCCGCGGTCAGCCTTTGCCAGTTCGATGCCGTTCTTCCATTCCTCGGGCAGGTTCTTCTTCCATCGGACGTTCCTCCCCCTTCTCACGGCCTCCACGCATTCCATGTAAGAGATCGCGGAACCGGGGGACAGCCTCGACATGTCCTGAAGAGCCAGGAGGGACATCCTGGAGAGGATCGCCAGGCCCACGAGGCCTCCTTCCCTCAATACGAAGGAGTTCTCCATGTCGAGGTGAAGCCTGCCCTTCAGCGTGTGGGCGGCGGGTTTGAAGAATATGTTCCCGTACGTGAAGTAGGACCTGCCCTCCCTCCGCGGTGCCCTGAAAGCTTTTCCGGAGCGATCCAGGATCAGTTCCTCCTCGATCCCGTTCAGGACCGCCCTGTGGTAAAGGTAGGGAAACACGAAGGAATCGCCCCCGGCGGTCGCAAGTATGTCCGGGTCCTCCTCCCGGATCACGCCGACGAGATCGCGGATCATCTCCTCCTCGGAGGATTCGAAGGTGCGGCCCCCGAGGGAGATGGAACCAATGGGGTCGCTCATCAGGGGAACCGGACCGCTTTTTCGGGGTTTGACGTGGAGGGACAGGGCCTTCAGGGGAGGAAGCGGTTGCGATCCCCAGTCGGGGTCGTCGAGAACCCGGAACTCCCGCCCGATGTCGACATGGGCCAGCGGGTAGGTGCCGTGCCCGGCCATGTATCGGGTGGCCAGTCTGATGTCGACATCGTAGAGTGAGAAATCCCGGTACCCGCCCGCCCTTTCGATCGATCTTGCGATCTCCCTGAGCTTCCCGTATTTTGAGATCTCCACCCTGAGGCAGTCCGATTCGTGCTCGTGGTGAACGTCGAGTACCGCCCTGTCGTGATAGCAGTTTCGGACACCCTCCGCGGCGGAAAGGAACTCTGCGAGGTCCCGGAGCCGTCTTCTGTCCCCGGAAACCGTGATCACGGGGCGGTACCAGTGGGACAGTCTGAACCTCTTCCCGTCCTCACCGACCACCCAGATGTCCATCAGGTCCTTCTTTCCGTCCGGAGAGACGTCCAGGATCCATCCTCTCACGGGATCCCTCCTCAGGATGCCGCCTCCGGGGCGTGGTCCAGAAAATCATCGAGTATCGTCTGCATGGGCGGAAGCGGTCTGAAATCGGCCCATTTTCCCTCCCGGGTCACTATCTTTATCCTGCCTCGGCCCCTGTTGCGCAGGGATGCCCATTTCGAAGAGCTTCCGCTCATGACCTGAAGGAGATCGGACCCCCTCCCTCCTCCCATGGCCGCTAGGACCACGCAGACACCTTTCGAGGACATGTCGGAGAGGACCTGAAGGCAGTTCTCCAGCATGCCTCTCGCCTCGTCGGGATCCACCTCGCTGTCCGAGAACAGATGGTCCATGGCGGAGACCACGAGAAGGTCGGGGGGCGGGTCTGCCGAGGGGGCGGAGATCCTGACGAGGGTATCCATCTGATGGGCGGTGAAGGCCCGGGATACCCTGGTGCGGCGGAGAGCGTCGCTGGGATCTATCCTCATGGCCCTGAGGATCTTCGCCATGGAGAAGGGATTGATCCTGTGGGTCCCGTCTATGTAGTAGACGGAGGCCCCCCCCTCCGCGGACAGGATCCCGAGTCGGTCCAGGAGGTGAAAGTTGAGGTCGGTCCGGCCCACGAGGAGGTGGATCCGTCCCGGAGAGAACTCCCCGAACAGATTGTCGAACACCGTGAAACCGGTGGTGTAGCCTCTGCCGTCTCTGTTCATGAATAAAACCCTCGACCTCCCTGGGGGGAAATGGAGAATTCACCGGGATCTTCTTAAAGCCGGATGCGGGGGGGGGAGGTCCGTGAAGGTGATGGGAACGCATCTCACATGTGAATTCGTCGATCCCAAAGTGAACTAGTCTTGTTATATATCCTCCTCCCCGAGTTTTAACTGGTGTTCGAATGAATGGGAGATCATGGGCAACGATAGCACTTTTCCTTGTTATGTCCCTCTCCGCAGCCGTTCTTGACATGGATTCGGTCGAGGGACAGGATCATCTTTCCATGGATCTTGTGATCGACGGGAACGATGAGCTGAGCAGTTCGGAATACGTCCGGGGAGGCCCGGGAACTGAAGCAAGCCCCTACATAATTTCCGATCTGGATTTCGGAAGCGGCTCGCTGGATATCAGGAATATCACCTATTATCTGGTCATAAGGAACATCACCTTCGACAGCGGAGAAGATACCGCCATCCACGTTTACAACACATACGGGATTTTGATCAGCAATGTATCCTACACGGGAAGGGATGTATTCATGCATCTCCGGAGCATACGGCGCCCAATCATTCAAAACTGTCATGTGGAAAACATACCTGACGGATCGTATTTCCTCAGGGGCGATTCGCTGGTGAATCCCGTCATTCGGAGAAACAACCTCTCCAGCGAGGGTATATCACTTATCGAATTCGACAGATTCGGTGGTGGACTGCAGATGTCGGAGAATGATTTCCACGGCATGTGCATAACGGACAAGTTCTTCTACCAGTATGACAAGATCTCCGACAACAGCTTCGTCGATTCCTACGTGAACGCCGAGAACGGAACCGAGGCGGGAGTGATCGAGGGAAACACATTCGAATCATCGAAGTACAATGGTGTGATCTCCTACAAGTGCAATGAACTCAAGGTACTGAACAACACCTTTACCGCGAGGATTGGGATTCTTATCAGGAACGGAGCCAACAACTACAGGGGTGTTATTACCGGTAACGAATTCAAGGAGTGTCAAGTCGGCATCCGGGCTCCCAGCTACTATTCAGACGGAAGATTCGTTCAGTGGAAGATCAGGGGAAACACCTTCAGGAGCTGCAAGTCATATGCAATGGCTATCGATGAACCCAGATATATCGAGGTCTGGGAAAACAGGTTCATCGACAACGCCGGGAAAACCGATGGCGAGTCGGGAAGCCAGGTCGATTTCCTCTATGACAGCACTGATAATCAGTTCACGGTCGATGGGATAGGAAATTACTGGTCGAATCACAGGGTGCCTGATGAGAATAGCGACGGCATCGTCGATGAACCCTACCCCGTGGATTATTTTACTGAGGATGAGAGGCCTTATTCGAATGTTCATTTCGATACGGACAGGCCGTCTGTTCTCCTGCACTCCCTTGATGATGATCAGGAGGATAGATCATACATCCATTTCAGCTGGGAGGTCAACGATTCGGGATCCGGATTCCACCGGGCTGAATTATCCGTTGACGGAGATGAATACGATGTTACCGGGCTCTCGGGATTCCCCGTGCTTCTTCCAAAGGGAGATCACATCGCGCGGTTGACCGGTTGGGATGTGGCAGGGATGAAGAACTCCTCGGAATTGGACATAGTCATACCTGCCGAAGTACCCATTGTGACTTTCACCGGTATGAATGACGGCGATTACATCAACACCCCCCGGGTAAGAGCTGCATGGAAGATCCCGGATTATTTCGAACCCGCGGAACAGGTGATCTCACTCGATGGTGTGGAGATCGTGATACCATCCGATTCCAGGGCAAAGGAGCTCGATCTCGAGCCAGGCTGGAACAGTATCAAACTTACCGTCCGCGACAGGTATGTGACCGAGGTGAACAGGACGATCCGGGTATATCTTGACGATGAGAAGCCGTCGCTGAGGATTCTCAGTCCGGCGGACGGATCCTACCTGTCCAACAGGATAGTCAAGATCAGATGGGAGATGGAGGATAATATCTACCTTGCCACTGCAATGTATCGATTGGATCAAAACGATTGGCAGGATTCCCTTGATACAAGGGAACTCTCATCCTTGCTGGATACGGGAGAGCATACATTCTATCTCATGTGTTCGGACAAGGCGGGAAATACCGTCACGGCGTCATCGACATTTCATGTTGCCGACGATCCGGACCTCCAAATAATCTCACCCATGAACGATGAGGTGACCTCCACTCCGACCCTCGACCTGGAGTGGGAATACGGGGGAAATATGGAATGGGTTGGAGCGTTTGTCATCATGGACTCGGGAGATCCCTACGGTATCGCCCAGATAAGGAAGATCGAGATCCCCTTCGATGATCTGGTCGACGCGTACAGGGACGGAGATATGACCATCACCCTGCGTCTCGTGGATGCCTATGAGAATCATATCGAGAAGAGCATATCGATCACTCTTGACCGGGAGGGACCCGGGATCCTTCTTATGAACGGACCGGATTCCGATATCATCTCCGATCCGGACCATGTATTCAGCTGGAAGGGTTTCGATGATACCGAAATCGACCATTACGAGGTAAGATACGATTCCGGCGAATGGATAGATGTCGGGTCCGGGACCAGCCATGCAACAAGGCTTCGGGACGGTGAGCATATACTTTCCATAGCGGCATTTGACACCGTTGGAAATGCGGGAAGACTCGATCATCATTTCGTCATGGATTCCACACCTCCGGAAATAATCCTGATCTCTTCGACAGGTGACTCCTGGGCGATCGATCCCGTTGTCACGATCCAGTGGGAGATATCGGATCTAACCGGGATAGCAAGATCCCTGCTGGAAGTTGATATTGAGAGACCAACGGATGTGACGGATAGAAATTCCATTGAACTGATCCTCAAGGAGGACGGAGAGCATACGGTCGAACTTACCGCGGAGGATATGGCGGGCAACACAGAATCGGAATCGATGGTTATCAGGGTGGATACAAATGCCCCTTCCCTTTCGTGGAAAACCCTCCCGGACGGATACGTGTCATCCGGAACGGTTCGTATTGAATGGGATTCCCGTGACGTCGCTGGCATATCGGAACAGTTCATGGACCTTGACGGGGAGAGATATGATCTCGAACCGGATGCTGATGGTATGGACCTTGATATTTCAGATGGCGAGCACACTGTAAGAATACACGCGGCAGACCGGGCGGGACACGAGTCCATGATAGAGACGGTTCTCAAGGCGGATTCACTTCCACCGTTCATCGAACTTTCGGAGGTTTCGGCTGAGAAAAGTGATGATCCCGGGTTATACGCCTGGGACGTAATGGACGGTGAATCCGGTAATTCGGTTGTGGAGATGAGGATCGATAACGGGGATTGGACGTATGCCGACGAAGCGGGAACTTACTCTCCCGGCCGGCTCTCTCCCGGGGATCACACGCTCAGAATCAAAGCCGTTGACAATGCCGGAAATACCGCCGAGGAGTCAATCACTTTCACCGTTGAAAAACCGGATGCGGTTGATTCCGGAAGGGGGGCCGGAGTATTTCTCGGAGCAGGGGCGCTATTCCTGATTATTGTCCTGGCGGCCGCAGGGGCAGCCGCTTGGATCCTCGTCAGGAAGAAGGGAAAGGGGGGTCCCGATGAGAAGGCGGTACCAAAAACTCCGGAGCGTATCTCTCTCCCGAACATACCTGCCGTTCCGCGGGCGGGTCAGAAAATATCTGCTGCCCTTCCTCCTTCCGGGGAAAAAGTACTCGAGGCCACGACCGGAACCGGTTATATCAGACCTTCAAAGGAGGAAAAAAAACCGGTCGTGAAACATGACAATACACTGGACCTGAACGGGAACAGGATACCATGATCAGTGGAGATCCTTCCGGGAGAAGATCAGGATCCCCGCGGCCAGGAAGATGACGGTGAAAATATCAAGGGCAATCAGAGCTGTGACGACCCCTGTCATCCCACCCAGATCCAGAGCCCCGCCTCTGGGTATCCATTGGTGGTAAAGAGATCTCAGATAGAACATGATGGTCACCGATTTAATGTTGGACGGCAGGTTCGCTATGAATATCTCCCATATGAAGGCGAACAACAGACCGACCATCAGGGGCTTCCTGAAGGCTATCCCGATCATCATGAACAAGGCCCCGTATACGATGATGGATACGGTCGAGATCATCATGAGTGCGAGAAGAAGGTCCAGATGCGGCAATATGCCCCCTCCCCCGTTGTTCATTCCCAGGAGCAGATAGTTGAATGCGATGGATATCCAGAACAGAATGGAAAGGGATATCACGTATCCTGCATACTTGTAAATGACAGGCTCCCACCTCTTCAGGCCCCTGATCGTGACGTATGTGATTGTCCTCTGATCAATCTCCTCATGTATCAGGGAGGATCCGAAAATCAGACAGTACAGCAGTATCAGGATCTGCAGATATATGTACAGTCCCATACTCGAGAACATATCCAGCCAATTGAATCCCTCCGGCGTGTCGAACAGCAGATACGTTGATATTGCCGGCGGTATCATGAGCAGTGCAAAAGCGAGGATAGTGGATTTTCTGAACAGAAGCCTCTTCACGGTACCTCCGGTGACCGCTGCCGCCCTTCCGGGCAGGCCTCCGAAATAGGATTTCCTTTTTTCACCGCTCATTTCAATCCACCAGATACTTGAATATCGCGTCCAGATTATCATCCGGGCTGTCGATCTCATCTATCTTCAATCCTTCCTCGTGAATTATCCTCTGGAAATCCGGGTAGAACCGACCGGGGTCCGAGGTACGGGCCAGGAGCGTGTTTCGGTCATCCCCGTATGAGACCGAGCTGACTATCTCCATACCGATGAGCAGTCTCGACAGTGCCGGACTTTCTTTTGTTCTCACCCTGACCGTGAGCGGGAACCTGTCCATGGAATCACGGATATCGTGAATATTCCCGCTTGCTACCAGTTTGCCGTTGTTTATCAGCACCACCTCGTCGGTTATCCTCTCTATCTCGTACAGGACATGAGAGGAGATGATCAGGTGTTTCCCGTCCCGTACCAGGTCCCTGATGAGCTCGATTATGTTGACCCTTCCCAGGGGATCGGTCCCCGCCAGAGGTTCGTCCAGGACCAGAAGCTCCGGATCGTTTACGAGACTCTGGGCGATCTTTGCTCTCTGTTTCATCCCCTTCGAATATCCGCCGACCGGCCTTTTCATGTCTTTGTGCAGGCCGACTACCCGGAGAACCTCCTCGGCCCGTTTCTTCGCTTCCCTTTTCGAGATCCCGTCGAGCCTTGCCAGGTATGTCACGAACTGGAGTCCGGTCATGCTGTCGTAAAATGATTCCTGTTCCGGACAGTAGCCTACCCTTTGGTTGAGGGACGGGTTGTTCCAGACCTTCTCTCCCAGGACCGAAATCGATCCGATGTTGGGTTTGATCTGGCCCGTGATCAGTTTGATCATCGTGGATTTTCCCGCACCGTTGGGTCCGAGAAGTCCCGTGATTCCCCTGCCGAATGATATCGTGATATCGTTCAGTCCCAGGACCTTCCCGTAGAACTTGGACACCGATTCGATCTTCACCAGTTCCTCCGGCATCACTTCACCTCCCTTGTTATCCTGTAATAGATGACACCGCAGGAGGCGGCGGATATCAGGATGAGAACGACCGCGGGATAGTACCACTCGTATCCGTATGACGATGAGCTGTATTCGAGATCGAAGAGGAGCCTGAACAGGGCAGAGAAATTGCCGAAGATGTTTATCAGCCTGAGATATTTCACATCAAATATCGCGTAGAGGATATCGCTTATCGTCGATGTGAAAATCAGGGTGGAGAAGATACCTGCTCCGGCGATGATGCCCTTCTTGGTGCTGGATGACACCGCCAGGCAGAAGGGTATGAACACCATCAGGGTGAAAACGTACGACAGGATCAGGGCTCCCAGTATCCAGAGATGCTCGATGATGTAGGTCAGGGATACGGATGTCAGGGCCATTGCCGCCGTGAATATGATGATCGCCGGTAGGAACGATACGATCGATAGGACTCCCGTCAGCGCGGCGGCTTTTCCGATTATGTAATCCCGCCTGGTGATGGGACGCGAGAGGTATAGGCTGATCGCATTGCTCTTGTAATCGTTTGCTATCAGCCCCGAACCGGCAACGGCGGACAAAAATATGAGCCAGAGATATTTGTCGTAGTTCTCACCGGTCCAGAAGTACTCGTACAGGATCTGTTTGCCCCTGTCCTCGGTCACGTAGCCGCTGACCTGGATCCGCAGTGTCGTTGTGTTCGTCATGTGCACATTTCCGTCCAGATCGGTGGCCGTAATGATCAGATCGTGGTCGCGGTATGAAGCCTGGAAACCCGGTTCCAGTTTAATTTCCACATCCCGCGTCTCGTATCCCGCGAGTTCGACGTACTGGCTTCTGTTTAATTCACCGTCGGACTTCTTTACCTCGAAGGACCAGAGGTCTTTTCCCACAGTCGACGAAAGGACATCGATCCCGACTCTTGACGGTTCGGATCCTGAGTTGGTTATACGAAGAGTGAAGCTCGTATGATCCCCGGCTTTGATTTTTTTTACCGACGGATTCAGTACCTCGATGGAGATGGGCCCCTTATCAGCAGCCGGATCTATGCCCGCACCTGTTCCGTTATCCTTGAGGGTGAAGAGTTCGTTAACGGATGATACGAGATATCTGTCGTCTCCGCTCTCAGGATGATCTTCATCGGTGAGAGATCGATTCAGTTTTGAGTAGATGTTTATGTTCACCGCCCTGGTGTGGGTGAACATGTCGAAGCTGTGGATCTGATACATTCCAAGGTAAGATTCGATATCGATGTTGAACCGATCGGCCGCCTCCACGATTTCCGGATCGAGTTCCTCTTCCGATATTCCGTCAAAGCCGGGTATCCAGGTGTAATTCCCGAGGTTTTGGGGTACGACTACGCCTATCATGATGTAGGCCGTATCACCGGGGCCCAATTCCTCGAGCGGTGGAAAGACAATGGCTTCCGAGAACCAGCCCGGATTCGGTCCTGCTGTCTCGATCTCGATCGTGGCGTTGGTATCTCCCCTGTTCGTTACCGTGTAATTCAGTATCACTATGTCGCCCAGAGATACGTACGTAACGGGATCGCCGCCAGGTATCCTGGCCACGTGAAATCTGGTTGACACCTCCCCCTCCCTGCCGGGATCATAAACAAGGGTTTCCCCGCCCATGGCGAATATCATGACGTTTATGAAAACGAACATGTAGGCAAGAACTATGACCACAATCGCCCATTTGTTCTTCAGAGAAATGGAGAAATTGTTCAGGAACAATCTGAACAATCTGTAGAACCTAGATCTGAATTTCTTCTCGTATTCCCTGTATTCCGTTCCGGGGGGTCTTTTCATGACGGTCCCCCTCCCGCGCCCTTGATCTCGCTGAGGAATATCTCCTCGAGCGATCTGCCGGATCTGGAGGCCTTCCTTATCTCGATGGGAGTTCCCCTTATGGCCTCGTAGATCCTGTTCAACTGGTTCTCTTCCGATCTCACCCTGAAATAAGAACCGGAGATCTCGTAATCGAGTTTCAAATCGTTCAGGATGGAGGCAAATTGATCCTGATCCCCCTTGATCCTGATCTCGAACCGATCCAGCGATCTGGTCAGATCCCTGAGATATCCCTGCTTCAGGATCCTCCCCTGGTTCATTATGATGACATGGTCGCATATGTACTCGACATCGGGAAGGAGGTGAGATGAGAATATCACGTTCTTCCCATGATTTCTCGAGATGTCAAGCACCAGGTCGAGCATTTCCTCCCTGCCCTTGGGATCCATTCCGTTGGTGGGTTCGTCGAGGAATACCAGTTTCGGGTCGTGGACGACTGCCTGGGCGAGCTTTACCTTCTGCTTCATGCCCGTGGAATAGGTCTTGATCTTCCTGTATCTCTCGTCCCCGATACCAACATAATGCAGCACCTCGTGAGCCCTCTGCATGGAGTCCATTGCCGGAAGCCCCGACAGTTCACCCATGAAGCTCACGAAGCTGATCGCATCCATCTCGGGAATGAGGCAGTCGGATTCCGGCATGTATCCGATGCTCCTGCGGACATCCAGGATCTTCTGCGTCTCATTCATGTCGGTGCCGAATATCCGTGCATCTCCGGATGAAATATCGATGAGACCCAGCAGGCATTTGATCAGGGTGGATTTACCGGCACCGTTGGGTCCGAGCAGACCCACTGGTCCGAAGGGAATGTGGAGGTCGATCGAATCGATAGCCTTGAGGCTCCCGTAGAACTTCGTGAAACCCTCAAGTTCGATGATGTTGGGATTATCCTCTTCCATCCGAGTTCAACGGGAAGTATTTTTTCACTTATTTAATATTAACAATGTACTACTCGGAGGCAGTATCATATGTTGATGTTCTCTCCTATTCCCATTTCCACTGCCTTGTCGTAGACCAGTTTTGCCGTGGCGGCATCCTGAATTGCCAGCCCGTTGGATTTGAAAAGTGTGATCTGTTTCATATCGGACCGACCAAGCTTTCTTCCTGTGATTATCTCTCCCAGTTCCGCGTATATGTGATTCTCGGCGATGATGCCTTCCCGTATGGGGATCATGATATCGCCTGCCTCGCTGAGGCACCCTTCCCTTGAGTCGGCTATCAGAAGGGATCTCCTGATTATGGTGGAATCAAGCTCTCTGGCGTTGGGTGTATGGCTTCCGATCCCGTTGATATGCGTGCCTTCCCTGACCTTCGATCCGTCGAAGATCGGGACCGGAGATGAGGTTGCGGTGCATATGATATCCGACTCAAGGAGATCGTCCGGATTATCCCTTGCCTCCACCGGGATCCCGAGTTTCCCGGACATCTCGGCGGCGAATGACGAGGCCGCCTCCGGGATCTTGTCGAATACCATGGCTCTTTCCAGTTTCCTGGCCTCCGCGACACCCCAGAGCTGCATCTTTGCCTGTACGCCGGCCCCGAATACGGATGCGACCTGATCCTCCACGTTCTTTGCGAGGTATCTGGTGGCAAGGCCGCTCACCGCTCCCGTTCTCATCGCGGTCAAATATCCGCCGTCCATGATGCATATCACGTCTCCGGTCTCCGGATCCTGGAGGAGCACCTTTCCTATCGTCGTCGCCATGTTGTGCCTCGAAGGATTGTCCTTGTATACGGTGACGATCTTGCATGCCAGGGCGTTCATGTTCTTCAGGTATGCCGGCATGTAAAGCGATATGCCTCCCGGCGGTCTTATACCGATCCTGAGGGGAAGGACAGCAGTTCCCTCCGCCAGTTCGGTGAAAGCTTTTTCAAGTACATCGATGCAGTCCCTCATCTGAAGTACTGACCTGACATTCTCCCTATCCAGTACCAATACCATGGATTTTTCCCCCTATCGACCGATCTTTTGGATCGGATCGAGGTCGAGTATGTCCCTTTCCCCTGATAAATTTTGGCGAAGTCGAAAGATCATATCGAGTCCCACATCTGCCTGTATTCCCTCAGGATCCTCTGTGACAGGTCCTCCCACGCAGGAAGCCCCTCCAGAAATCCTCTGCCTTCCGATCCCATTCGGTTCCTGAGATCCCCGTCATCAGCCAATTTCAGTATGGCTTCCGATAGGGAGTCGACGTCACCCGGCGGGATGAGGATGCCCGTTCGGCCATCTATAACCTCTTCCTTGACGCCGCCGACATCGGTCGCAATAACTGGAATCCCCATCTCGTAAGCCTCGAGGATCACTCTTGGATTGGCCTCTTCGTGGGACGGAAGAACAAGCATATGTGATGATCCGAGAGCCTTCAATATCCCCTCGTATGAGATCTCTCCTTCGAATTGTATCGGCAGTTTTCCTGCCATTTTCACAAGTTCTTCTTTGTCCGGACCGTCTCCTATTATCATGAGCTCGAGTTTTCCGTTCTCACGCCGGGCTTTTTCGAAGGCCTTGATCAGAATGTCGACACCCTTGATCCTGTTCATCAACCAACCGATGAACACGATCCTGATCCGATCATCGGGTTTGCAGGGGTCTTCCCCCAGACTCAGGTGAATGTCCCTGGTGATCGGAGGATTTATCGTCGGGAAGGTGAGGATTCTTCCGCTGTCTATCCCGAAAGATATCAACCTTTCCCTCACATAATCACCGACAGCGATCCACCTGTGGACTTTGCCGGCTTTGAGCACCCATCCCGGATCCGATGTGTCCTGCACCTCCTTCAGGAGAGGAATACCATTCAACCTGGAGAAAAGAGAGGCCGAAAAACCGTATATCCCGTTGCTGTGGATATGCATCACGAATTTTCCCTGCCTCTTGACCTTCTTCAGGGCTCCGAAGGCCGCAGGTAACACGGATACATATCGATCAAGAGATGACGAGGAGAACTTGTCGGGAAGAAGGCGGAGTACGGGAACGTCTCCTCCTTCCGGAGCATCATCGTTCAATGTAATGACGGTATAGTCAACCCTGTCCTTGAGCATGTTCACCAGGGTGCCGAAGTACGTTGCGGAGCCTCCTTTTCTGGGAGGATAAACCGGCGTGAATATGACGACCCTGGGCCTTCCCATGAGCTCTATAAAGGGGATGAAGATATATAACGATCATAGTGGATACCTTTAAAGGACAAGTTGTGCATAAACCGTAATCACACGGGGATGTGATCCGCTTTGAATCAGAGCACTGCCATATTGATCATGATGTCGGTCCTTGTAGTTCTGACCATTGCATGGTGGATATACCGATTGATATCTTTCAAGAAGAAGCGGGAGAGGATCGAGGAACTGGCCCGGGAAATATCCGAGATGCATGTTCAACAGACAGGGAAAAACTCCGACGGGACCGGATCCCAGTTCGATATGGCACCTCAGCTCCCTGAGGGTGATCTTCTCATCCTTCTTCACAAAAACGGAAGAAAACCGTGGAAGACCACATTCAGGAAATCCGTCAAAGAGGGTATCCCGGGTCTTATAGTAAGCACTTCTCCACCCAGGGAGATCAGATCGCAGTTCAAGGGTGAAATCAAGATAATATGGCTTAACAGGTCGAAAGCGGTGAAATCGGAGGATAGCGTCGCTGTGGTGAATCCGACCAATCTGTCCGGAATAATCGATGAAACGGATGAGTACTTCCGCGAGAACCATAAAAAGGGAGTGATCCTGATGGATAGGTTCGAGGACGTTATACAGGCAAATGACATGAGCAGGGTCCTGAAATTCCTCAAAACCATGAAAGAGAAAGCCTCGAGAGAGAGGCTGGCGGTGATCGTTCCTCTTTCATACAAGGCAACGCCACAGAGGGTTAGGAATCAGCTTCAGGAGTCCTTTGAGGCGGTGATTCTCTGATGGGGGTGGATCAGATACCCAGACTTACCGTTGATCGAAGGATAGTAATTCACCTTTACGAGCTGAAACACTCCGAAATGGATTTCGATGTCCCGTACGAAGCAGTCCAGGACGGTATGGCAGATGCTGTTTCAATTCGCAGGGACAACATACCAAGGACCGTGAAGAAGCTCAAGGAGGAGGAGCTGATATACGAAGTCCTCAAACGGGTAAAGGGCCTCCCGAGGAAAAGAAAGGCATATTTCCTGACCGAGAAGGGGATGGATTTTGCCAGGGATATACTTCACGAGGTCGGAGCCCTCAAGATCACCCTGAAAATGTCGGACGGAAGCGTCAAGATAATGCCACTTCACGATGTGTCATCCTTCATGGGGATCAAGCTGTCAACAAATGATCTGGCCGAGCTGGTCAGGGATGATTCCAGCATCAATGAGGTCGATATCAGGTTATTCGTATCCGGTGAAGCCCAGGCGCTGTCGCTTCAGATGAGCGGGGATTTCGTCTCCTTCATGCAGGATGTGCCGATGACCAAGAGGTTCTACGGAAGGGAGAAGGAGCTTACGGAGATCAAGGATTGGCTCGACGAGGATTCGTCATCCATGATATCGATTACCGGTATTGCAGGAATCGGCAAGACAACCCTTGCTGCCAAGGCCGCCAAGGAGATGGAGGGAAGGGTTCATGTTTTCTGGTACCGTTTTCACAAATGGGATTCACTGAGAAACGTCCTTTACTCCATATCACGCTTTCTGGAGGATATGGGCCGGCCGTCCTTCAAGAACTACCTGGATACAACTTCGGATATCGAGAAGAAGCAGTTCTTCCCCATACTGCAGAAGAGCCTTACGGAAGGGCCCATACTCATGATATTCGACGATTTCCAGAGGGCTGCAGATGAGGTTGTTGAGTTCTTCTCCGACGTGAAGGAGATCCTGCCCTCCACGGACAGGATCAAGATAATGGTTGTGGGGAGACAGGTTTTCCCTTTCTACGACAGGTCCGATGTTCTGCTGAAAAAACTGGTTCGGGAACTGAATCTGCTCGGCCTTGACCGAAAGAGCTCGCGCGGTCTCCTGAAGATCAAGGACATGAACGATGAGATGTTCGAGAAAATATATCTCGTCACGAAAGGTCATCCTCTTTTTCTTCAGCTCATACTCTCCGCAAGGGATCTGGAGGATCAGAAGGACATTAAGAGGTACATCTACGAGGAGATATTCAAGAAGCTGGAGGAGAGGGAATCCCTTCTCCTGCAGATCGCTTCCGTCTTCAGATATCCCGCTCCGTCATCGGCGTTCTTCATGGAGGAAGGCCTCGATTTCACGATACTGGACCGCCTCGTTGAGAAGAACCTGATTCAGGAGACGTCGTACGACGAGTACGAGGCCCATGATCTCATCAAGGAGTTCTTCTACAACCGATTGACCCCCACGCAAAGGGTCGTGTATCACAGGAAAGCCTCGAATTTCTACATGGAGGACGGAACGGAACGGGCAACGGTGGAGGCGATGTACCATCTTGCCATGGGCGGCGAGACAATAAAAGCCCTCAAACTGGCATCCACCTACGGTGAACGGATCATAACCATGGGATACGTGGAGCAGTTCTCGTCAGTTCTGGATCTTCTGGAAAAGAGCAGAATCAAGGAGACCGAGGAGTATGCCGCCATATCACATCTGCTCAAGGGCGAGGTCGAGCTCATCATGGGGAGGTGGGATAAATCCCTCTCCCAGTTCAAACGTGCGGCAGCCATAGCGGAGGCCGAGGGCAGACATCTGATCAACGTCAGGGCGAACCTCAGGATCGGATGGATCGAATTCCTCAGGGGTAACAGGGACAGGGCCCTCAAGCGTCTGGAGAAATCACTCAAACTGGCGAGAAAGCTGTCCGATAAGGAACACATGGCTAAAACCCTCCAGGCGCTGGGGGACCTTTATTCGGCCAGGGGAGAGCTTGAGAAATCAAAAGCCTATTTCAAGGAAGCCCTTTCACTTTCCGATGAACTGGATAATCCCTCGATCGAAGCCGCCTCATTCATCGGTCTTGGAATAGTGTACACAAATCAGGATAGACCCAAGGAGGCCATAGAGAAATTCCAGCAAGCAGTTGAAGCCCTCGAAAGGACCGAGAACATACTTGAAACAGCCAGGGTCAAGATCTCCATGGGAATAGTCCAGGTTTTCCAGAGCGATTACGACGAGGCGCTGATGAACTTCGAGGATGCCATAGAGATATGTTCCGAGGCGGGGGATATAAGGCAGCAGGGATACGCTCTGTCGGGAGCGGCCGAGGTGTATATAAGAAACAAGGAATACGATCTTGCTGTGAATTATCTTGATGAGGCGCTTTCGATATTCACCTCACTGGGCGAGAAGTTCAAGATAGCAATGGTCCACAAGGATTTCGGGCGACTCCACCTTCTGAACAAAAGACCGAAGAAGGCTCTCAAGGAGTTCGATCTTTGCATGAAGATCCTCGGCGAGATAGGATCCTCCTTTTATCTGGAACGGACCCGCGAAGAGATAGTCCGCATACTGGTCAAAACGGGAAATAAGGAGGAAGCCGAAAATTTCAAGAGGAAATGATCAGCTGAACATATGCTTTGGTACCGAATCGATCTTCTTTCCGTTTCTGTTCTTTGATTTCTCAAGTGCATTTTCGAAATCGGACATCCTAACGGATCGGTGATTGTTCCTTATGGCAAACATTCCCGCCTCCGTGCAGAGATTTCTGAGATCGGCCCCCGAGAAACCATCCGTATCCTGGACGAGACGATCCTTGTCCAGACCCCTTGCGAGCTTCATATCTTTGGTATGAATATCTATGATCTTCCTTCGGCCGTCCTTATTTGGCAGGGGTACCTCGATGATCCTGTCGAACCTGCCTGGTCTGAGAAGCGCATCGTCTATGATATCCTTCCTGTTTGTGGCAGCTATTATTCCAATGTTATCCAGGGGGTGGAAACCATCCATCTCGGCGAGGAGCTGCATCAGGGTCCTCTGTACTTCCCTGTCCCCCGTGGTATCCATTCCCAGCCTTCTTGCTCCGATGGCGTCGATCTCGTCTATGAATATGATTGCGGGCTTCTTCTCCCGGGCCAGCTGGAAAAGCTCCCTTACAAGTCTTCCCCCCTCGCCGATGAATTTCTGGACCATCTCCGAGCCCACTATCCTGATGAAGGTGCAGTTCGCCGAGTTGGCCACTGCCTTGGCTATCAATGTCTTTCCCGTACCTGGAGCACCGACAAGTAGGACCCCGTTGGGTGGTTTGATTCCTATCCTCTTGAAAAGATCAGGTTTCTTGAGCGGGAGCTCCACCATCTCCTTGACCTCGGTGATCACGCTGTCGATACCACCGATGTCATCGTAGGTCACGGCTGGCTTCTCGATCAATTCCGAACCCATGATTATGGGGTCCTTGCCGTGCGAAAGGATTCTCATGACAACGAGGTTGCTCTTATCCAGGCCGACACGGGATCCTATCTTGATCTCATCCGGTTTCACGTTCTTCGATCTGGTTGTTATGAATGACTGCCCTGTACCGTTCTTTATTATCAGTTCGCCGCGTTCCAAAATGTCTATGACCTCTCCGACCAGCATCGGAGGCTTCATGATCTCCTCCAGCTGTCTTTTCAGCTGGTTCTTCTCCCTTGTCTGCTTGTTGAGGTCATCGTAGGCTCCGGAGAGTTCTCTCTTGTATGCTTCTCTCTCCAGATTGAATGTGTATTCCAATGATTTCTTTTGATTCAGAAGTATCTTGATCTCCTCCTCCAGGGATTCGATCTCTTTCCTCAGGGAGTTGTCTTCCGAACTCCCGATGGTAATTTTCTTAATGACGTCCTCTGTCTCGGACATGGGCTGACCACACTCCTCAAATGGATTTATTGTTATAATCCACACTCATAAATGTAACCTTCGGATGTACAATTATCAGATAATAAGCCTACCTTCTACCATTATTTCTTCCGAGAATTTTGATGATGATACGGTTATGGAAGGCTTGTTGATGAGACCGTCCAGATGAATCAGGGCATTCGCATCCTGGTCGTAATTCGCTCCTATGGCTATATGACATGTGCCATAGACCTTCTCGTCCTCCAGCATGTTTCCTATGATCCTGGCTTTCCTGTTCAATCCGATTCCGAGCTCGCCGAGATTCCTTGTATTTTTTAGATATATATCCTTCTCAGATTCCGGGAGCTTTCCCTCGTTGACGAAGCTTATTGTGGTTTCCCGGGCTCTTTTAATCGTCTCCCGGAGCTTTTTTGCCTCGGAACCTCCGGTAACTTCAGCTACGAGGCCCTCGCTGACATGGCATTTTATTGGTTTCTTGATAATAATAATTCCCCGATCGGATGCGATCGATCCGTCGAAAACGATCTTCCCGAACGATTTGTCGAGCTGGGGGGAAATGAAGGTCTCTCCGGCAGGTATATTTCCCCCCGATCCGGCCTCTGTGAAATCGCCATCGTCTGATTTTGCAGATCTTCCATCAATCGCAATATCGATGTCTGTTCCCGATGGAGATGTAATGTGAACGCTTTCACCCCGGTCGAGGATATCCTTTATCCTGCCGCAGTCACCCTTGAGGATCCCGTAATCGATATCGACGCACCTCATGAACATATCCATCGTGACGGAGGGAGACCAGAAGCTCCGGCTGATCTTATCCCCCAGAAGGTAGTTGAAATAGTGGTCGTATTTTTTTCCGTTTTTCTCGATCGGCTCCTTGATGGATTCGGGATCCTTTCCAAGTTTCTCGCTGGAAATGGAAAGGATGATGTCGGGATCGGTCCTTAGGGCGCCCATGACCTCTTCCGAAGCGAAATCCAGCTGGGTTTTCGTCGGCTGGACTACGAGAACCGGTCTGGCCCCGACATCCACGGAAGCCTCGAAAAGAGCTCTGGAAATATGGAAAACGTCATGTTCGGGGTTTGTTACGATCAGAATTCTCTCTCCGTCCTCAACTCCGAGGACATTCTCTACAGAAACCTTTGCGGCCCTCCTGAGCTTCGCAGGAAGCCGGGAGGAAAGCTCTCCCTGAATGGTCATGGCATATTCTCCCTGGTTGTTTGATAAAAATTAAAAAGAGAAAAAGATGGAGGGGAATCGATCAGAACATTCCCCTCTTCCTGTGGATCCTGTAACCCACGGCGCCCAAGAGCGCCAGCGCCATGATGGCAAATGTCGGTTCAAAACCTGGTATGCCGACACCGCGCTGCCGCACATACAGTGAATATTCTGCAACATCCGATGGCTGGCCGAGGGTTTCGGCCTGGGATGAAACCACTTTAAGGTTGATCGTTGTGATCTTGTTCATCCAGATGTGCCATTTCTTTGGTGTCGTGAGCGTAAGTGTGAGCTGCCTCTCACTCTTTTCAGGGACCTCGAACCTGTTCTGCGAGAGCTGAACGGTCCACTCCGCATCGCTCAGATCATTCTGGTTGAGGATCTCGATCCTGAGCTTGTCGGCTGCATTACCCTCGTTTATCAGTTTGAGCTGGAAACCCGTTGCGGATCCGGGCTGGATCTCGAGGAATGGATTCTCACAGGCAACCGAGAACTGATAATACTGTTCAACGACGATGATGGCGGATGTCGGGGTCACTGTTCCGCCGATCGCACCCGGACTGTAGCTCCACCTCGCAGAAACCGAGAGCTGGCCCTGGGTCATGTGAGATGTCGTTGGCGGTACTTGCACCGTCAGCTTGAAGTCCGAGGTCTTGACCTGTTTCGAGAAGATAAGAGGTGGAGGAGTGGATACGGGCCATCCGCCGGCCTCGGCTATGAGGGAGACTACGCAGAACTGGATGGAAGGAGACCAGGGTATCTGTGCTGTTACTGTACCGGAGAATGATACGATCCCATCCTGTCCGGGGGCGACATGCGCTATAGCCTTGGGCTGTGTAATCGAGATCGATATCGCAGGGGATCCAACCGCTTCCACCTCGGCTTCTTCGGGGATGAAAACGATCAGGCTCCCGAGCATAGATATCATGATCAGGACGATTCCGATCCTTGCAGTCGGGCTTGTCATATCCATGGTTTTTCACCTCTTGTATGAACCATTGCGGTTAAATGCGGGTCACGTATATTATCTTAACTGGCTTGCGACCCGCTTGCCAATTTCAATATGTGCGGCCTGTATATAAAAGGTCAACTGAACTAAAATGGCAGTAATATATAAATTTGACTGTTGACAGGCCAAAGGTAAGATATCCGGTTCTATTTTTTCACCTTCCATGACCGGGGATAGGTGCCGGGTTCCATCAGGACCCTGTCGACAACCACTGCCAGTCCCTCCCTGGCAGTTAGTGCTTCCGTTGTGCTGCACATTGTTTTTCCGATGGCGACGGCTTCGCCCTTGAGGGATGTGATTAGCACCATGGCTCCATCCCTGATCCCGGTCTGAACGGAGACAATACCGGGATGGCCCAGGGGCGCTCCATGACAAACGGCATCAACAGCGCTGTCCTTGATCACGACCCTGGGCAGGTGCGAAAGCATCTCCTCTATGGGACGGACCACCCGCCGTATCTCCTCTTCGCTTCCGGATGACCTGTACGTCTCCCATGCATCCCTGACCTCCTGCAGGGTTGCACAGGCATCCTCCCTGATATTTCCGGACCTGCTCCTTCTGAGTTCGGTCATATGAGCACCCGTACCCAGGACCAATCCGATGTCGTGAATAAGGGTTCTGATATATGTTCCCGATTCGCATCCGATTATCATCAGGGCACTTCTCTCCCCCATCTCGGGAATGTTAAGATAATGTATCCTTCTGGTTCTCAATCCCCTCTTTACAGCCGATCTGACTGGAACGAGCTGGTATATATCTCCGGTGAACTCCTTGGCCAAAACCATCAGTTCTTTTTCCTGTACATCGCCATGAAACTGGATCAGGGCTACGTACTCTTTGCCTTCCGAAAGCGTAACGGACAGTGTTCGAACCGAGGATCCGAGAGCGATAGGAAGTACACCGGTTGTATTCGGATCAAGAGTTCCCATGTGGCCAGCCTTTTCAATGTCCAGAATTTCCTTCAACCATGAAGCCACCTGATGGCTTGTAGGACCCCGAGGTTTATCCAGGGGGACAAAACCGGAATCCAGAAGCTGGGAAATTGATCTTCTGTAAGGATCCTTCCCATACTGGATGTCGGTTTCCGAGGGCCTTATGGTCTCCATTTCGGCATCATCATGGGGAGAGGACATTATCCGGACAATGATCAGGGGTGATATAAACTGTTTCCAAGTTGATCACAGATCCTTTTCAAGACGGCGGATCATCCTTTCGATCATCTCGAATATGTCCGATATTGTATCCATTATCTCGTTGCTGCCCTGTCCGATAATGCTTTCGGCCCTCCTCTCGATATCCCCTCGATTCTTCAGGAGCAGTTTCGGATCACGCATGTACAGATCCGAAAATCCGTTCATCAGCCGCTTCATTCGAACTCTCTTGTGTATCTTCAATCTCCTGAGCGATCCGTCTACCGAGGATATCCTCGCGACGATATCCGAGGAAGCGGAAAGGGCTTCGACAGCGGACCCGGTATACAGTTCATCACTGCTGGACCGGAGAATGACATTTCCCCTGAATCCGGGCAGCATCCTCTCCGAGAGACCGGAAAAGCACCTGCTGTCCGAGATATTGACCGGTCCGCTGCATTTACTGCAGTCTACCGAGATGTCTCCCCTCTCGACATTTATCTTTCCCCGGCAATCTTTCCTTATACTGTCTGTTATCGACGATATTGCGGACACGCACTCACATCCTTTTTTCTTATCAACATTGATGAAAATGATCTGTTGAATCCGGCACTCACCGGTGCATTTTACGCTTCACTCTTATCGGGGAAGTTTCCCTTTCCTTCAGGTTGTTGGTTTTCTCGAGTATTTTATCGATCGTGCTGACTGCCTCTTTGAGGAGAATGTCCGGTGATTCGGAGCTGTCTGATTCCTTATCCGAATCTATCCTGCTGGATACTCGATTCCCTGTCGGGCTGCTGACGCGCCTTCTTCTGACAACTCGCCTTGTCACCACCTTCGCCTCCTGGGACTTCTGCGGATTTCCCGATCCGTCGAAGTCAGGCTCGGAAGGCTCCTTGTCAATATGAGAATGCGTTCTTGATTCATTGATATCATCATCTTCTTTTTCGATCGCGGTTGTCTTATCCTTCACCGGTGTTCCGGATGGAGATCCCAGGGGAATCACGCTTCTATCGGATCGAAGACCGGATATTTCCCGATCGATATTCTTGGCCTTTGCGATCATCGGTTTTTTTGTTTTCATTTCAGGGGAAGGAGCGGTTTTATCATCCTTTGCATCGATCTTCCTCTTTCTGACTATGTGTTTTTTCTGCGAACCGAGGTTTTTTTCCGGCGGATCATCCTCGAATTCCGGAACCAGGCGATTATCCTTGATCGCGAATCCTATCGGTTCGGCATCGAAATCGATTCCGTCCATACTCAATATGGAAATATCCCTTTCCACCTTCCTGTTCACAACATTCTTCCTTATCTCTATGGTGCCGTCGAAAACCTCCATCAAGCGGGGGAGTTCCTCCTTGCCGAGGCTCTCAGTCTCCAGCAGGAATACGGCGCACATGCCGTTCTCCTTGAACTTTGCCCGCAGGCGCTGGATGAAATTGTAAACCTGCTGGAAGTCGAATATGTTTATTGCAGGCCCGATGAAATGGATCAGGGCCATGTTGTTCGTGGAGAAGTCCAGTTCCCTCATGGATTTGTTTATGGCTATTCCGAGATTGGATAGTATCTTCGATGATTTCAACGCATAGCCATCTTTCTCAACTCCTATGATCCTGTCCCCTCTCCAAGAGAACCAGTCAACGATCCGGAGATGCCCCGTTTCCTCAAGTTCCTCGGGATTCAGGTCCCTTGTCTTGAGAAGCATTCTGACGGAACGGGGCGGTTCCTTGGATGTCACGTATAGAAGCGATCCGTCCCTTGACAATCCCAATGAGAAAAGTGTCAGCAGGAAATTATCCCTTTCAATTCCGGAAGGTGAGACAAGGAGTATGGACGATCCTTTGTTCAGTCCTCCCTGCAGCTTTCTATCCAGCGGGATTAATCCCGTGGATAGTTTATTGTGTAGCGCTCCATCCAGTATCTTGTCGGAAAGACCATATCTTTCCAGAAGATCCATATCATCATGGAATTCTTCTTGAAAGAGAAGGGCGCCTTTTCTTATCGCCTCCTCCTTTCCCATCATGAATATTGAGAGGCCTACAATCGAATCGAATATATTCACGAGAGCGGATCCGACCTCCTCATCGGTTGCATTGGACCATACGCATGTTTCGAATTCCAGGGTTTGGTTCCCCATCAACTGCATATGTTTGAGGAGATCGTTCTTCTCCCTGAGAATGCTCAGCTTCAGTTTCAGGGCCGAGAGATCAGTGTGTTTTGACAGATCCGCGAGGTACTTGGAGAATACCGAATTGAACCTCTTCAGAACTCTCTGATGACTGCCGGAGTTTGTGTCATCCGTTTTCAGATGTCTTATGAGATCCTCGATCGGATCTGGGATGTATGCAAGGAGCCTGTCCCGATCCTTCATCAATGCCGCATATTCCTTCAGCTGTTCCTCCATATTCTTGTGTATGACGTCCCGGGCGTGTTCCTCTCCCACGAGGGATGAAATGAAATCGATCACCTTCTGGAGGAAGAGGCTCATCGCCGCGATGGATTCATCATTATCATCGAGGTTGTTAACGACCTTTCCGTTTTCGGTCAGGGTGAATTTTATAAGCTGCGGTCTCTGAACCCGGCTCCTTTCAAGAATGATTCTGAACGTGGGGATCTCAAGTCGGAACTGTCCCGCCTCCGAACCTGTCATCGCCTCGATGAAGGTCTCAATGAATTTTCCGTAGATCTCCACATCCTTCAATTACTTTCACTCCTCACCCGATTACCTCGTCCGGGGATACCTCGATCCCATTGTCCATTATCAGGAACGGATGCTTGAGGGGATCATGCTTCGTGAACCTCATCTTCCTGATCGTGACGGTCCTTCGATACTCCCCCTCCGTGCTCTCGTAGTCCAGCTTGATCAGGGAATCTGCCACGAATTCCTCGATCCCGTAGCGTGAGTCCCTGCCGTCGGTGGTTTCGGTTATTATGATTGTTGTGATGCCTGCTTCTTTGAGGAATCTGGAAAACTTGAAAAGCTCCCTCCTCAACAGGTCTGATGTCTTGTAATAGATTCCAACGGCCGTAACAGAATCGATAACCAGACGCTTTGCTCCGCTGAAGGATATGTGGTTCTTAAGAAAGTCTATGAGCGTATCAAAAGACACCAGTCCCCAATCGAGCTCCTCGGCGGAGGAGCATTCCATCCTCATCTTCCCCAGATCCACGAGGAAGATCTTCTCCTCTTTCTCGAACTCCTCCATATCCATTCCGTAGGAATTCGCGGCCCTCAGGATGGATTCCCTGCTCTCCTCGAGAGTGAGATAAATACCGCCCTCATCTTCATACCTTGCACCGTTGTAAATGTACTGCATGCTCAAAAGAGATTTTGCGCTTCCGGGCGGGCCGGACACCAAAGCGATGGTTCCGGACGGAAATCCGCCGTTGATCAGTTCATCCAGACCAGGAATATGGCTTGGTATCCTATTTTTCATGTACTCCCTCCGATTGATAATAAATGTCGTTTATCTGCATCAAATCCTTTTTCAGGTCATCCGTTTTGGACGGACCGATCAACGGAGAAACCTCTCCAAGAACATTATCCATGAAACGCTCCACAGTGCTTCTGTCAACGGATTTGATTCCTCCATTGGTAGCCGCCGCGAACTGCTTCCTGATAATGAATCTCGACAGGAATCCTATCATGGGCGAAAGAACCACCTCATAATTTGAAAGCAGGGAGTCGGTCCCCCTGCCTATATCGCTGTTATCTCCACGAACTGTAGTTGACATCATCCTGCATTCTCCTTGATCGATCTTATCAATGCATCAATCTGATCCTGAGACAACCTGTTTCGGGCTGACAGTCTGAGAAGATTCTGGGACATAGCTTGACCACCCCTTTTCTGAATGTGGGTGTAGATCAGGAAAAGTTCTCTGAAAGGATTCGTATATCCGTTTTCACTTTTCCCCGCCGGCGGAATGTTCAGGGTGTCGCTGGCGAGTTCTTCCATATCCCTGGCAATCTCCGATAAGGTATCGTCATCGGCTATCTGATCGATCCTCAACCTGTATTTGCCTCTCGCGGGTCTCTCTATTATACCGTCGTCCCTGAGCCTGTTCACTATCGAAGTAACCAGCTGAATATCGAGCCCCAGGGAAATCGAGATCTCCTTCGGGGTGATAAGATCCATGGGCCGGCTGGTAAAAACCTCGGTGATCATCTCCGTCTTTGACGGCTTGGATGATGTTCTCCTTCTGCCCCTGGATTTCAAGCGTACGTTCCCCCGAATACTCCTAGATCAATAATGAGCAAATAGGCTTTATATAACATTTTTGTGATAATTATCCGGAAAGAATTTTGTAAAATCATTTCATATTTGAACTTACCTTGATGGAAAAGAAGAAGTAATTGATCCGGTGTCCATTATCCGGAATATCGAAAATTTCAACGGGTATTTGCATGGAAAAAAATGGGATTCCGCTATCCGATGTGAAGAGAAGACTTGAAGCCGAGAAGGTCAGGGATGTGACATTCTCTTCGGGAAGGATAATGGGCTCCATGTGCACCGAACCGCATCCGATATCGGTTGAAGCCCATAATATGTTCAGGGAATCCAACCTGGGCAATCCCGGATTATATCCAGGGACCGCCTATCTTGAGGAAGAGGTAATCAGGATTCTGGGAAACCTGCTTGGTATGAGCGATCCCAGAGGCCATGTTCTATCAGGAGGAACGGAGGCAAACATCACGGCCCTCTACATGGCGAAAAAAATAACAGGCAAAAAGAAGGTCATTTTTCCAAAATCGGCTCATTTTTCCGTTCTGAAGGCGGTCAATCTTCTGGATCTCGAACCCGTTGTTATCGGCCTGGATGAGAGGTACAGGATGTCGATCGATGAACTTAGGGGATCAATTGATGACGACGTGACAATGGTGTTCGCCGTGGCTGGCAGCACAGAGCTTGGAATGGTCGATCCCATAGAAAGGATATCCGACGTCGCGGTGGATATTCCATTGCATGTCGATGCGGCATTCGGGGGTTTTGTTCTCCCCTTTCTCGGGGAAATGGGAATGCTTCCCGAATGGGTCGGAAGATGGGATTTCTCAGTGAGATCGGTAACATCGATGACGATAGATCCACACAAGATGGGCCTCTCCACCATCCCGGCCGGCTGCCTTCTCTACCGAGACCCTTTCTCCCTTCAGAAATTATCGGTGGACTCTCCATACCTGACAAGCAAGAACGCTTACACTCTCGCAGGGACACGTGATTCCGGATCCGTGGCTGGATCGTATGCCGTGATGAAGCATCTGGGCATTGAAGGTTACAATCAGGTGGTCATGAAATGCATGGAGAATACCCATTACCTGAAAACCAGATTGATCGAGTTGGATCTTACACCAGTAATCGAACCGCTCATGAATATCGTCGTGGTGCATCATGACGATCCGTTCAAGGTAGAGTCGGAGCTCAAGAAGATCGGATGGAATATATCTCTGATGAGGGATCCCCCCGCCCTGAGATTCGTGGTGATGCCTCATGTCACGAGGGAAACCATTGATGAATTCATACCCTGCCTTGAGAGGGTTCTGAAAGGAATCTGAACTACTGCTTCTTCTCCCATTTTTCCAGCTCGAGAACCTCGGACAGGGTGGACCCTCTCTTGATCTCCTCCCGTATTCGACTCTCACGCTCCTTGACATCCAGCGCGCGGTTGGCTATCTCCACGGCTCTTTCCCTTGGGATCACCATGACTCCGGAATCATCGGCTATTATCCAGTCACCGGGTTTGACCGGCATCGATCCGCATTCGATCTCCACCTGAAGTTCGCCATATCCCTTCGGCTCCCCCGCATTTGGAGCCGTTGATCTCGAGAAAACAGGGAAATCCATGGCCATGATGTCGTCGACGTCCCTGACGGCTCCGTCGAGGATGATGCCGGATATCCCCCTCATCCTGCAGGACCACGTGGCCAGCTCTCCCCATGGAGATATGTGCCTGGAACCCGCGTCGATGACTATCACATCCCCCGGACTGGCCTTTTCTATTGCCTCGACAGTCTTGGCCCAATCCCCGTCAATGGTACGGCATGTGAAGGCCGGTCCAACGCATTTAAGGCCTGGCTTCACCGGTTTAATACCTATCATTGCCCCCTTTTTATGCATGGCATCGGCCACGTTCGGTGACGAAACCTCGGACAAAGCCTTTCTGATACCCTCGTCATCCGAATACCTCCTGTAGCTTTCGGACCTAATGGGTTTTCTGCTGATCATCGACTCCTTTATAGCTCTGGCCGCTCCCTCGACATCGGGGCTCTTTGTAATCGCACCGCCAACGATGATGATCGATGCTCCCGCCTCCACAAGGAGAGGTGCGTTCTCGGATGTGATGCCGCCGGCGACCGCAAGCGGAAGAGAAGTGGCGGAAGCGAGTTCCTCGATATCCTTTGTAATGGTCTTTCCCATCATCTGATCGTCAATCGAGATGTGCACGCATAGATAATCCACTCCCATTTCCTTCATCTGCTTGGCCCTGCCAATCTTATCCTCAACGCCGAGGAGATCCACCATGATCCTGCATCCGTATTTTTTTCCTGCCCTCACCGCCTCCAGGACCGTACCGTCATCCGCGACGCCCATGATCGTGTTGACATTGGCACCCGAGCGGGCGACGATCTCGGTCTCAAATCCTCCCGTGTCCATGGTCTTGAGATCCGCAACTATCGTTTTTTGTGGAAATTCGGCCCGCAGTTTTCTGATGGATTCCATCCCCTCGCTCTTGATCAATGGGGTGCCGGCCTCGATCCAGTCTATTCCGCCGGCAATGGATTCTCTGCATATCTGAACCGCCCGTTTCAGATGTATCAGATCCAGGGCAACCTGGAGGACGGGATACTCATCTTTCATGGACCGAAATAAATCATTTGTCGTATATCAAATCATCTCCCGGATCCTTAAGGATCTGAATGTCCTTGGTATGCTTACGGTAAGTTGAAAGATAGTGATTCGCCAAATCATCCGATCTGACCGAAGAGGGTAAATAAAAGTATGTTCTCAAAGAGAAAGGGAGTGTCGGAATCCATGAAGCATATCTTCAGGGCTTATGATATCAGAGGAATCTGGAACAAGGACCTCGATCCCTCAATATCTCTTGATATCGGAAGGGGATTGGGATCATTTCTCGGAAAGGACATGGGATTCAAAGGGGTAGCACTGGGATATGATGTGAGAACCACGTCCAAAGCCATGGAAGGAGCTATTGTGACGGGCCTGCTCTCTACCGGCATAGATGTTCTCTCCCTGGGCAGATGCAGTTTCGGGACTGCAATGATGGCAGGATGGATGGAAGGCTGCGATGCTTCTTGTTATATCACCGCATCACATCTGACACCTGAGTGGAACGGTCTCAAGGTCTACTACGGAGACGGCGTGGGTTTTCCAGAAGAGAATATCATGGCGGTAAGGGACAGGTTTCTTAAGAGGGATTTTTCGGTCGTGGAATGGGATGGAATGGGCAAGTATATCCACATGGACTACACCGGTAAGTACGTTGAATTCTGGAAGAGCAGGTATCTTCAGGCTCTTAAAGGCGGGGAAAGGACAGGTGTCGGAGTTGACTGCGGCGGGGGCTCAATGTGCCTTTCCGCGCCCCATGTCATGAATGCACTGGAAATGGACGCTCATCTGGTTAATTGCGACGTCGATCCTCTATTCCGTAATAGACCTTCGGAGCCCTCACCGGAAAACCTTGTTGAACTGAGAAATACCGTACTGGAGAATGATCTTGAATTTGGAATCGCTTTTGACGGTGATGGCGACAGGGCGGTTGTCGTTGATGACCGGGGCAGGTTCCTCTCATCGGATCGTCTGGGTATAATAATTGCGTTGGACATTGTAAATAGGAAAGGTGGAGGGCTGGTCCTTGCCAATGTGGAATCATCCATGGCCGTCGAGGACGTGCTTCTTCCGGCAGGGGCAGAGGTAAAGCGGATCCGGGTGGGACACACATTCCTGACCCTGGAAGCCAAACTCAATAATGCCGTATTCGGCGTTGAGAAATCAGGTCATCTTATCGTTCCTGAGCACGTTCTGTTCGACGATGCCATGGTAGCCCCTCTGGAGCTGCTGCGAATTCTCAATTCGCGCGGGAGACCGTTATCATCATTCGTTGACGATGTTCCGCAGTATCCCTCTTCTTCCCGGACCTTTGACTGTTCGGACGACCTGAAATTCGAGATCGTTGATCGATTAAGAGAGGATCTGATGGATGATTTCGAAAGGGTGAATACAATGGATGGAGTCAGGGTGGATACCGATGCCGGATGGGTTCTGATAAGGTGCTCCAATACATCACCCGTGATCAGAATGACCGTGGAAGGGAGGGACGATGCATCATTGTCCAGACTCACGGATCAGTTCAGCAAAAGATTGATCGAGAAGATCAGCGGGAGATGAAAGGCACTAACTCCTTTCCTTCATCTCGGAGAACTTCTTCACATTGGAAAGCACATTCTTCATGAAGAGATGGTATTTCTTCCTCTCCGTGAGCTTCCATTTCATGTTGAAACCGGGTCTCTCTATCCTGTAATTCAGGTTTGCGGTGACCAGGGTCCCGTACGGTCTCGGTTCAAGAAGAATCTCTAGGTTCCCGAAAAAGGGTCCGTCGATAATATCCAGCTGTATCAGCTGTTCATGACGGATAATCCGGACCTTGACGGAAAACGGTTCCTTCATGCCCCTTGGTTTTATATGGATCTCCTGGCCCAGTTTCAGGAAACTCGCCTGGGGAAATTCGATATATCCCTTTTCCGTCCTTCCCCATGCGTTGGCAAGGCTCAGGTCGGTTAAGACCGAGAATACGTTTGCAGGTGAGGTCTCTATCTCCTCAAGGTTCTCCTCGACACTCTGCTTCCCCATAATTCAGCACCTCTTTAGGATGTGAAATAAATAGGTCCCTGGCCCAGCCGGTGTAACCGGATAGCTGTTCTTTTTAAAAAAGTTTTCCAGATTCCCTCGTCAGTTGTAACTTAGGAGAACCGGACAATATTATAACATCTGGCTCCAATATCAACAAATTGTCGGAAATGGACGGCTTACCGGATATTAAAGTTGCATAAGCAACTAATTTATAGGTTGAAATCATCAGCGCAGGAGAATGTCCAAAAGTGCGAGGATCGCGAAGGGTCCAGAATTGATCGGAAAATACATGTCGGTTCTGCTCAGAACGGCGCATTCGATGATCGCGAGGGACCTGTTGGAGTTCGGTATCGGATCCGGTCAACATATGTTCCTTCTGAGCCTGAACAGGTCTGACGGCGTGAAATTGGACACCTTGACTAAACGTCTCATGGTTGACAAGGCAACAACGACAAGGGCGGTATCGAAGCTTGAAAAAATGGGATACGTGAGAAGGGAGGTTGATCCTTCAGACAAAAGGGCTTATCTGGTTTATATGACCCCCGAGGGCAGATCCGTCATACCGAGGGTCAGGCAAACGCTCAAGGAAGTAATGGATATGCAAACATCCGATCTGTCCGACCAGGAGAAAGCGGAATTGACCAGGATCCTCCTGAAGATGGTCGAGTCCTGCCGTGATGAGATGAAGGATCACCATGACGTTTCACCGTCAAAAGGCGGTGATCGATCATGAAAAAACAGGATGGTGATCCTGTCGTGTCGGATCATAATACCACAAAGGGGGTCGAGCTTCTGCTGGGCAATCCGAAGAAAGCGATCATCCGCCTCTCGATCCCGATGATAATCGCAATGTCAGTTCAGACCGTATACAATCTCGTCGATGCAATATGGGTGGCAGGTCTGGGAGCGGATGAATTGTCCGCGGTCGGTTTCTTCTTTCCATTCTTCTTCCTGATCATGGCACTCGCCTCGGGTCTGGGGATCGGTGGCGGGGCCGCGATCTCCCGAAGGATTGGCGCCAAGGACAAGGACGGTGCGGATAACGCCGCTGATCACATAATAATCATGATGGTGATCATCGCCCTGATATTCACTATTCCCACGTTCATACTGCTCCCCTCGATCTTCGAATGGATGAAGGCGGGAGACGTGGCAGGGATGGCGGCAGGATACGGAAGGATCATAGTGGGCGGTACCCTGATCATATTCTTCGCAAACAACGCCAATGCGATCCTGAGAGCCGAGGGTGACACGAAGCGGGCCATGTATGCGATGGTTCTGGGATCGATACTGAATATATTCCTGGATCCGATTTTCATATATGTCTTTGGACTCGGTGTTCAGGGGGCGGCATGGGCCACAATGCTCTCCTTCTCGATAACTGCAATTCTGCTCTTTTACTGGCTCTTTCTGGGCAAGGACACTTACATCACGTTCAGGCTTTCATCTTTCAAGTTCAACTGGGATATAATCAAGGATATATGGAAGGTCGGACTGCCCGCCTCTCTCCAGCAGATGTCGATGTCGATACAGATGATCATACTCAACTTGATAGTCGTAACCGTCGGTGGCACGGATGGGATAGCAATTTTCTCAACCGGATGGAGGGTGACATCGATCGCAATCCTCCCTTTGATGGGGATAGCTGCCGCTCTGATATCGGTTGCTGGGGCTGCCTACGGAGCCAGGGATTATAGAAAACTGAGAGCGGGATATATCTATGCCATAAAGTTCGGGCTGATCATGGAAATGATAATATCAGTCATAATATTCGTTTTCGCGGAACCGATCACCCTGGCTTTCACATGGTCCGAGGGATCAGCCCATCTCAGCGGGGATCTGATAATATTCCTTCGGATCATGATACTGATGAACTTCTCGGCAGGATTCGGTATGCTTTCGGGAGCCGTATTTCAGGCGATCGGCAAAGGATTCTACTCCCTGCTCGTCACTCTGTTCAGGACGATCATTTTCGCGGTCTCCTTCAGTTATTTATTGGGAATAATGATGGATCAGGGACTTCCCGGGATCTGGTTTGGAATAATTATCGGAGGATTTCTGGGTGCTGGGATCTCCTTCTTCTGGATGTCCATGCACGTTAGGGGTCTGATCGGATCCTCTTCCGCATCGGGAGTTTAGGAATTGCCAATGCTGTGAGATACTCATATTGACAGTGAAAGGAACGCGGGGAGGGAAAGCACCATTCCGGCGCTGTGTAGCCGGTGGGCCAAAACCGGTCTGTGATATGAAGTGAACATAACGACGATCAGTAGAAGATCGGCCATTCCTATGAAAATCAAATAGATGATATCGATCCCAAGCATCATAACGGGTACGAGGCTGATAAGGATGACCAATACCAGCAGGATCCGGGCCATGGCCAAGGAGCGTTTGATCCCCATGGTATTCGGAAGCGTGGACCTGTATCCCCTGTCACCCTCGATATCCTTCACGTCGTTGATTATCTCCTTTGCGAGAGAAGTCAGGAATGCCATTATGCAGAGGATGATGATTATGGGAGTGATCCCGGATATCGAGGCTCCGAGAATAAACGGAAGGAAAACCATGACCGCAATCACTACATTGCCCTGAAATCCCTT
>JBLIRG010000039.1:0-32428 GCA_049472195.1 Thermoplasmatota archaeon | reverse complement strand
GTCGGAGAACCTTTCTCCCTTCTGCGTCTCCATCCAGATCCTGCCCCCGCCTCCCCCGCAACACAGACTGTCTACCCGTGAATCCGGCATCTCAACCAGCTCCAAGCCGGGTACCTTCTTTAACACCACACGGGGCTCCTCATAGATGCCATCTTAATTATTGATATGATCTTTTCGCATCTCGGGCACGAGTATATTCCAACCAGCCTGTAGTACTGTCCGAACATGCTCACGGGGATCGAGTTGATCCTTTCCTTTCCGTAGACTATCTTTCTAATGGAATACAAAAGAGTGAGGATCTCCCTGGTCTTATCGAGAGAGAGCTTCTTGTCGAATATATCGGCAACGAGACGGTTTTCGACTCCCTTGTTCGTAAAACCTCCCGCCATATGTTGAATGCTTACGATGTATATCGCAGGAAGAGGCCGTGAGACGATTTTATCCAGCTTCTCCTTGATCTCCTCCTCATCCGAGACCGTCCTCTCTCCGAAGAGGCCGATCCAAGGGGAAGTGCCCCATGGGATAGATATGCGGTAGTATGGATGATTGTACCTGACCAGCCTGCTCATTGCGGTAATGAGGCTCAGGGGATAGAGTGATCGCGGGTTCATCTGGATCCTGAAGAGACGCGGAAGCTTTCCGGATCCTTTGAACGTGATGGTGGCGGGTCCGTAAGATGTGAAATTCCTGAAGGGATCATATGATCTGATCCTGACCTCGTCTCCATAATACCTCGGGAACATATCGAGCGTATCCAGATTGTCTATCACGCCCTGTGTGACGTTCCGGTAAAAGAACAATAAGAAGAATCCGGCAATGAAGCAGATCATCATGGCAAAGGTAACGGCAAGGCCGATCGAATCGGGTATGAACAACAATATGATGAACAACAACCCCGGAACTGTAAGCAATAGGATCATGATCAACCGATATCTCGAGATCCGGGACCTGATCCATTCAACATCTCTTTCCATTAACCGAATATCCCCTGTGTCGTTAATGAATATTCACGTAGAAATATATGATTGATCAGATATGAATGAGATCAGTCCAGTTCCCTTGGAGAATAAACGACCTGATTCCTCGATTAATTGTTTCCAGTCGCAGGGGATCACGGACCCCGATCACAAAAACCCGTACATTTTTTGTACCGGAATGTTATATAATCCAGTAACATATGGGATCGCAAGGAGGGATCAGATGAGGGTATCAAGGATATTCCCGGTAATGTTCGCATTTCTCATTCTCCTATCTCCCTTTGTAAGAGGAGAGGATGACACCGACGGGGACGGGATCCCCGACAGCTACGAGATCGAGAACAACATGGATCCAAACGATCCCGATGACGGTCTGTACGATTGGGACGGGGACGGATATTCGAACAAGGATGAATACGACGCGGGGACCGATCCCTTTTCATGTCAGAGCTACCCCGGATTCGTGGACCGGAAGCTGATCCTCACCGTTGGAATTACCAATTTCGGGATCATAAGAGCAGGGGAGAACCACTCTTTCCCCGTGGAGGTCAAGGCGGTCGACGGCCACTTCGACGACGTATGGATAGAGATCACGGAGCCGGGGATCTTCACTATAATAATAGATCCCGAGGTCCAGGATATCTCAAGGGGCGGGACCGCCGAGTTCATGATCAGCGTCCACATGCCGGTTTCTGCTCCGTCGGGGAATATCTCGTACAGCATGAAGATCAGGGCGGTATCGGGCGAGTTCAAAAGCAGCGAGCAGAGGATATACTTCGGGGAGGAGGGGGAGTTGAGGGATGCCCCCGCCCTCGGGATCCCTCTGCTGATCCTTTCATGTATGATCTTCGCCCTGTCGATAAGATTTCTTTTCAGGAAAAGATGATCAATCCCATCGACATTCCAGAGTAACACCCCGGATGTGCGCAGATTGCCCAAGATTGACGACGAGGGATTCGTGAGGAACGCGTTCTACACCAAGGGCATGATCCTCATAATATCCTATCTAATACTTCTCATGTCGAACATCACCGCCGGATGTATCGTCGGGATCGTGATCGTCCCATCCATGGATCTGGGTACGGCATTTGCCGTGATCTCCATCTTCGGGGCCGCCGTCACCACGATCGGCCTGCTGGCGTTCCTGGTGTTTCTTGGGATCAGATGGGTAAACAAGTGGAACGACTGCATCATCCCGAAGAAGTACAGGATCATGACGGACGGGATCGATATGGAGACCGAATTCAACAGCTTCGATAAACGCCTGAAATTCGATAATATCAAGGAGATAAGGAAGCTCAGGGGAAGAAGGACGTACAGGATGTCGTTCAAAACCGACGAGGCCGGGTATGAATTCATGGATCGCATATTGAAGGAGGATCCGGAAAGGATGAAGATGCTCATGGACGAGTATCCGGAGAGGATGGCAAGGATCCTGAAGCATCGCCGCGAATTCAAGGAGAGATCGGAAAAGGAGAGGGAGAATATAGTGATCTCCTTCATCCCCCGTCATGATATGAAGATCAGGGAGATGTTCGGGAACCTGATAGAATAAATGAGAATACCCGGTCCCATGATCTTCGGGGGACCGGATATCCCCTGTTTTCGTTTTTCCAATAAATCCATCTCACTGTTGCGGAGGCTGCACCGGTGGAGCTGCCGTCTGCGGCACAGCGGCAGGCTGCACTTGTGGAGGGGGGGAGGCAGTCTGCGGCGGGATGCCGGGAGGCTGCCGGGGGACAGCCGCGGGATGCTGATCCGCCTGAGGAAGTGCAGCATGTTCAGGCGGGGCCTGCACCTGTGCCTGCGGGGGAGCAGGAGGTACCTGGGGCGCAGCCGCATCTTCCCGAGCGGGATCCGGAGGAACGGTTCCCGGAGCCACCTCTCCATTCGGATCTTCCCCTTCCTTTTCAACATCCTCCGTTCCGGATCCCTTCGACCTCACGATGAGGAAAACAACGGCTCCACCAATCAGAAGAAGGATCAGGATACCCGCTGCCGCACCCACCACCACGGGGATCAGGGATCCCCCTCCGGATGAGGTCTCGTTCCCGTCGTCATCAATTATCTCGTCATCATCATCCTCCGCAACGGGATCCGGGGATTTCATGACAAGGATCTCGAAATACGAGGTGGATGTCAGGGATCTTCCGTCCCTGACGGTAAGCGAGATATTGTGAAGTCCGGGTTCGAGGGTCACGTTCACGATCGGTTCGTATCCGATATTCCCGGATATGTTGGATCTCCAGGTGAAGGACATCTCGTCTCCCTCGTCGGGATCGTATGACCCGGAGCCGTCGAGGATCACGTTCTCATCGTCCATGACCGGTCCCTCCGCCTCGACGATCACCGCAACCGGTTCATCGGGGATATCGATCACCTGAACCGTCATTTCAACCGGTACGGAATACTCGTGATCGGACAGGTTGATCACGAAGACGTGATCTCCCACATCCGACCAGATCGGGCTCAATCTGAGAATGTCTCCATCGATCATACCGAAATCAGGTCCGGAAACAAGGGTATAGGTCATGTTTTCATCAGCATCATCGATGTCCGATCCGACCAGTTCGATATCCAGCGCGGAGTCCTGATCGAGTTTGAATGAAAGATCCGACCTCTCCACGGATTTGCCGCCCACAGATTCCCAAACGGGAGGATCGTTCACGTTCACGATCTCGATAAGGAACGGCTCCCAGACCGTATCGGTCCCATCCGATACGCTGATATTGCATTCGTGGATCCCCACCGCGTCGTTCGTGGCAGTGAAATTCATCACGCCGGAATACCGATCGAAGGAATAGTCCCGGACGAGATCCTTCAGATCCCCCGTGTCGAGATCGTACGATATGACATCGGACGGATCAACGTCGGTGGCGTTGAACCTGTATTCAAGGGACTCATCCTCCATAACGGATAGGTCGGAGACCGGCTCCAGAACGGTTATGTCCTGAACCGGATCAACCCTGATGTCGACCTCTCCGGTGACGGTGTCGTAATCATCGGAGAGGGATACCACGATCGATGCCTCGCCGTACCAGTTCTCCCTCAGGAGCGTGAGGAACAACTCCTTTCCGACGATCTCCACCGAGATGTTGTCCGGATCGGACTGGTGTACAACCTCGACCTCCATGTTCTCCTTGGGTGTCTCGATATCGTCTATCAATGCCGACAGATCAAGAAGGGATCCGGTGGGATCGTCCTCGTCGAGAACGATCATCGGGATCTCCTCGATGATGGGGATCCTGTTCACGATGACGAACGCATCCTCGATGATCAAGGGGAACGGGAAGAAGTTGATGCTCTCGGCCTCAAGAGATATGTTGTAATGGCCCAGGTCCGCCTCCATGGGCGGAATGATCCTGAACTCCCACTTTCCCTCCTCAAGGATCGGTTTCGTGAACCAGTCCACCTCCGATCCCTCGTACAGGATCTTCACTGAAAGATTGACCTCGTCCAGGGGCCCGTCGAGGTCCGGAAGCAGGGTGAGATTGGTGTATTCCTTCCTGGTCGCATCGATCCCCTGCTGGACAAGGGTGAAGTTCAGCTTCCTCTCCGAGTATACCAGGGTTGAATTCAGGAGCACCACCTCGTCCTGAGCTCCGAGGTAATCCGTGACCCGCACCTTGAAGGAGTACCTTCCGAGATCGTACCCTTCCGCGGGATCGAAGGAGACGTTGAAGGAGCTGTTCTCCTGGTCGTAAACGACATCTCCCACGGCATAGCCGGTCCACTTCGTGTGGTCCCTGGAGGAGCTGAACACGTTCACGGTCAAAGATCCCGCGGGCTGGTCCAGATCGTCCACCCTCACGGTCAGATACGATCCCTCGGTCCTGACGACGATCTCCGGCGTCTCCACGTCGACGACCGAAGGAGAGACGTTCTCCCTCCACGATACTGTCCATCTGTCAAGCTCGGGATAATCCCCTCCATCGGAAGTGAAGTTCGCCTGGAGCCTGATGGAGGGATACTTCATCGGATCGAGTCCCGAGATGTCGATCGAGGATGATGTGAGATTGGTGTACCCGGGAATGAAGGCTCCCGTCTTCCCGTCGATCACCGAGACGTTGATCACCGAAGCACCGGGACAGATCTTCGTGACGTTGATCTCCTTCCAGTAATGGTTCGAGGGGATCTCGATCTTCTCCGATTGAACGTAGACATCCGTGTTCCTGTACCCGTTCTTCCATGCGAAATATGAATCGTAGTTGTTTTTGACATCCTTTGTACTTATGGCCTTGTTGGATAATTTGACCTCGTCGATGAGGCCGTCAAATGGGTAGCTGATGTAACTTCCGCCGTCGTATGCGCCCATGAACAGCGGATTGTTCGTATTCGACATCCCGAGGGAGCTTGTCGTGGTTGCTTTCAGTTCTCCGTTGATGTAGAACCTCACCGTGGTCCCATCGAATGTTCCCACCATGTAGTTCCACTGGTTCTTGACGGCTGCCCGGGAGATGGCATACACCACCGACGGGGTTTCGATCGTGAATTCGGCGGTCATCATGAAATATCCCGATCTCTTGTGAATTATGAACGCTCCGGTATCGAATGATCCGGCGACCTTGTGCGGATATATCCAAGCCTCCACCGTAACCCGGTTCAGGTTGAGAACACTGCTCCAGGGAACCTTCACATTATCGTTCGAGCCGTCAAAATCGAGTGCGGTACCGTTGATACCCGCCACCCAGTCGGCCGAATTCATGTTCACCATCGTTCCGTGTTTCCTGTTGGGCGATGAATCATTCACCTTGGTCCCCGCCCCCTCGTCGAAGTGCCACAGCGCCACTGTGCTGGAATCGACAGTTCCCAAACCGTAAACCGATCCCGGGATCAGCATCCCGTTGAGAAATTCGAACGCCGGGCCGTTCAACGCGTTGTCGTTCTTGTCCATCTTGTATATCTTCGTGTCGTTGTTGAAATCGTCCGACCACATGTCGGGATCTCCTCCGAAAACCGAAGCTCCCGGAAGGTCCGCATTCACAGCCTCCGAACCAAACGTCAGGTGAATGCCAGAAATAACGATCGCCGTCATCAACAGATAGTGGTATATCCTCATGCTAAACTCCCCGAACGGTTATCCACATTCCTGATTAATAACGTTTGCCGGCCAGATATCGAACTGAACTAATAATATCGCAATAATCAGTATTATATCCAAAGATCATAACATCCGAGGATCATTTAAATATCCACTACCGCGTTAGCAAAAAAGAATTCGGAGGAGGGATCGATGAAGAGATCGGTATCGGTACGGCTGTTATTTTCAGCTTTGATCATTCTCATGGTTCCGATCCCCTCCGTCCACGGGAAGGAGGTATATCTCAATAATGCCGAACCCGATTTCGGGATGCCCCTCATAGTCGAACATGTGAGAATAGAAGGGAACGATGATCTTCTCGAGAAAGCTGAATATTATCAATGGCCCGGGGACGGAACAGCAGACGACCCAATCGTGATCTCGGGATTCAAGTTTCAGAACTTCGAACGATCTTTCTGTCCGATCATAAACGATACCGATCTTCATCTCAGAATTGACAGATGTCATTTTTCCAATTTGAAAAAAGAAATGGGATATTACTCGGACCACGGCGAGGGCGGAGTTCTTATCAGGAGATCATCGAACATTTCCGTGGAGAACTGCTCCGCGGACAGCATCCAGGTATTTGCGAGATCGGAAGACAGTGCAAATATCAGGATATTGAACAATTCAGCCACACACGACCACTCCAGCATCATCATCAACCGATGCGAGTCGACTTTGATAAGGGACAACTGGGTTCACAGGGTCGGCATATTGGTGTCGGATTCGATAAGAACGACCCTCATCAACAATACGTTAATCCGATGGGGGGCGAAACTGTCTGTATCCGGATCGGAGAATACGGTCATCGAGGACAACAACATGGTGTATTCCGAGGTGCGCTTCATCATCGACGATTCCCGGAACACCTACATCTCCGGAAACAGGTTCTACGGAAGGGGCCTGGAGATCCAGGGGGATGAGGAAACCTACGAAACCCTCTACATCGGCGGGAACAACACGGTGAACGACAGACCGATCATATCCATCAGGGATACCGGCGATATCGACCGGATCGGCGATTTCGGACAGCTTTTTCTCATCAATGTTACGGACTCTTTGATAAAGCAGAACGAGAACATCGATATGCCCGACGAGAGCGCCGTCAACCTCGTTTTATGCAGGAATGTGACATTATCCCTCGATAATTCCTCCATGGGCCAATCCTCGATATTGATCACGCTGTCATCCGGATGCACCGTGAAAGAAGGCCATTTCAGGGGAAGCGGTTACGGGATCGGGATCAACAGATCGGAAGGAGTGGAGATCAGGGACTTCGTCTTTCTGGAAACACACTATCCTGTCGAACTTGAGGAATCGAAATCCTGTATCGTGGATAATATTACCATAATATCCCCCAGAAACGGCGTCAACATAAGGGATTCGTCGTACATCATCATCCGCAACAGCAGCATCAACGGAGATCCCGGCAGCGGCGAGTCGGGGATCACGATATCGGGATCGTCGCTCCACAACAGTATAATTGACAACACTCTGATGGATGTTCTGTTTTGCATCCCATCATTGTACGATATTTACAGTTCGGTATATTATCAGATGGATCTCCCCCATGTACGGGAGATCATTCGCACTCTGGTGATCGAAGGAACCACCCTCAACGGGCGGATGATCCTGAAACTGAACGACGTAGACATGAGAGGCCGGGATATTCCGGATAATACGGGGAGTCTTGTACTGCTGAACGTGTCAAATCTCGACATCGCGGATCGGACCTTTTCAGGTGAGGGCTTCATCACATACATGATCGACTGCTTCAATGTTGAGGTAAACAGATGCGGTATCAACTCCACAGGTTACCATGGAGTATTGATCATCCGGTCCCGAAGTATAAGATTATTTCAATCCTCCATCAATCATGAAGGAATCATCGTGGTGGGGTCATATGGGGTACAGATTGAACGTTGTGATTTCTCAACCCGATCCGTTTCTATATATCTTATCGGATCCGAGATCGTCGATCTCAATGATCTCCAAATCCAGGGGACCAATCATGCGATGATCGTCTATGAATGCAGACAAGTATCGATTTCACGTTCTCGGATATTCAACTCCAGTTATGGAATTGATATGCGGAGTACGTCTAATTTTTCTGCGTACGACATCAGTGTGGCGGTAGAGAATACAGCTCTTAACATGGATTCGTCCCAAAACACCACGATCCTGAGATCGAAATTCAAGTCTGGAAATTCGCCTCTGACCATTTCCGGATCAGCCGGCGACATGATTGCATACTGTACTTTTGAAGGAGGTTCATACGGAGGCGTGGAGATCGACAACTGGCGCGATTCAATCCTATCCGAAACCAGGATCGACTGCCAATCCAGTACCTGGATCAGTGTCACGAATTCGGGCAACTGCCGGTTTTCGCACTTGATATTGAGATCAAACATGGTGAAGCAATATCATTCCGGATTTCGATTCTCCAATGTCACGAAATTCATCGTGGATAACAACACGATCTCCGGAGTCGATTGGAGCGGAATAAATGCCTATGAGATGTTCGACACCATTTTACAGGAGAATAGAATGATCGATGTTTCACAGGGAATAACTATTTACTCGGGTTCGGGGAACACAATAAGATGGAATCATTTCATAAATAACACATACGGTTCGGTCCGCTTACATTACCATTATGTTCGACCATCTGTCGATATCCACGACAACACGATATACGGTAATTATTTCATGGACAACTGGACCGTCGAGGAATATCTGGATCAATGGAAGCATCCCGCAAGGGATAACGGATTTAACAACACATGGTACAGCGAGGAATACGGCGGGAATTACTGGACGTGGGTGAAGGGGCCGGACATGGATCGGGACGGATTCGTCGATTACCCCTTCGTTATTAACGGGACCGCGGGATCGATCGACAGATATCCCATCGCCCACCCCGATCTCGATGTTAAAAACAACCGCGGATTCCCCTTCGTTCCCGAAATAATGATCATAATTGCCATCCTGATATTCATCCTTCTGATCCTTGCGGGTGTACACAAGATAGGATTCCACGTCAAGAAAGATCCGGACCTGAACGGTGACTGATCTATGATGAAAACGTATCATTTAGGGACAAGGGATATACCCCTCCCGGACCATTTTCCCATCAGTAAGAAATGGCGGGGTCCCAGGATGCACCCCATCCTTGATCCATTCATCCCCACCTATCCCCGTTTTTTCGGGACCCCGCCGCACCTGATTTAAATCAAAATCCACATCTTAAATCATTGATGTCATATACGATCCCTATGCCTCTAGCGGCATAAGAAGAGATAATAAACAATTCAGGGACAAGGATATAATCATCGTATGACCACTGTTGATATCAAGGGGGGGCTCAAGGTATTAACCTCATACACCTCTCTCCTCTCCGAATATCCCCGCCCCCCCTGCCCTTTAAAAACAGGACATTTTCGGACATGCGTCCATATTTTCACGGGTAAGAGTTATCTAGCTTGTGATCATATTAACGTCGATGAAAGCGATCTCTGTCATTCTTGCGGTGGCGATTGCGGCCCTCCCGTTCGCCGCGGCCATCGACCTTCCCGAACGTGGATTCCAGTCAAACAACCGGGTCCTCGAGGATCCCTGGCATCCCGTTGAAGGGACGGAAAAGCCGGATACTCCATGGTGGGAACGGACCTCATTGGATCTGAACCGAAACGGCGTCTCCGACGTACTGGATCCGTATATCACGATGACCGGAGAGGACAGCATGGAATCGCACGTCATCGTCTCCTTCGGCAGGGAAGTGGAGAACGACGATATCATATTCCTCGAAGCGATGGGTTTCCACGTATCATCCAGGATCGATAACATCGATGCCGTTGTTCTGGGATACGTTCCCACATTCAGAATACCGGATATCCTGGATGTACCCGGGATCATATTCGTCGAACCCCTTGGAAATCCCGTTCTATTCTCGGACATCGCCACGCCCACGGTCAGGGCGAAGGGATCCGAAATGTATTCCCCGGATACCGCATGGGACCTGGATTATCAGGGAAGAGGGATCTCCGTCGCGGTTATCGACACCGGGATAGACGACGAGCACCCGTCCCTCAGGGGAAAGTTCCTGGGGGGCGTCGATATGACCAAGCCGGATAACCTTCCCTTTCTGTATCCGCAGGACGGATCATACAATCCGGATGACATCCAGGGGCACGGATCCACCTGTTCCGGCATTGCCACCGGGACCGGGGCCCCGGAGGGGGAATACCAGGGAACGGCTCCCGAGGCCAGATTGGTGGATATCAGGATCGGGACCAAGATCGGATATGCTCCGGGCGAATTCTGGGTCGGAGCCGTTTCGGATCCCCACCTCAAGGATGGAACCCTCAGGGGAATAGACTGGGGGATAGAACATCGGAACGATCAGTGGGGAAGCGGCGAATATCAGGGAATCGATGTCTTCTCCATATCATGGGGCGTGGACGTCGGAAGCGACTCGGACGGGACCGACGCATACTCCCGCCTTCTCGATAGGGCGGTGGAATCTGGGGTCATAGTCGTTAACGCCGCCGGGAACGATGGGCCTTCCAACACAGGATTCCACGGGCTCGCCGCCTCGTCAAAGTCCATCGTCGTGGCCGCCACCGACGATCGCAACACCATGGGTCACGAGGATGATGTTGTGGCATTCTACTCCTCGCGCGGCCCCAGGGACGACAACAACGATGGCAACCCCTTCGACGAGTTGACACCCGATATCGCGGCCCCCGGAACCAACATCACCAACATGCAGCCGGATACCACCCGGTTCACCGGTGACGCCTCCAACAACGGATACGGCAACAGGGGTTCCGGCACCTCCTATGCAACCCCGACCGTTGCCGGAGTCGTGGCCCTGATACTGGAAGCGAATCCCGATCTCAAAGGCAACACAGAGCTTGTCCTGGAGATCATGAAATATACGGCCGAAAGGATGAAACCGCCCACGTATCCGGATCTGGACCCCTTCTGGGAGGTGGATTTCGGCTACGGGATGGTGGACGCCTACGATTCCGTCAGGCTTGCGGAATCCGTTGAGGAAGCGGGCAACATCGATCCGGATCTCCAGGCACATATTCTGAACGCATCCGGCATGGATGTCAGGCCTTATTTCGGGTACAACATGAGCCTCCCCGCCGTGATCTCTGGATACGGATGGTCCAGAGGCAGCGCATTCGACGGAACCGAATACAGGATCGACAGCGGACCGTGGATGCCGGTGGACTCGCAGAGCAACGGTACTTTCAATCCGTGGGAGGTTGAACTATCCGGTTTATCAACCGGGGATCATACGGTGTACGTCAGGTCTACCGGGGGGAACATGGAATCCCTCATGTCATGGATCCACATCCACGTTACCGAAAGCAGGATAGAGTCCGAAGGCGGGATCGGAGGAGGATTTCTCCTCCCGGTCGCGATCCTGTTCGCAATAGCGGGGATCGTGGCCGGAATATTCATATGGTTGAGGTCGAGGAAGAGCTCAGCGTCCGGATGAATAGGTTCGGTTCAGGACCGCCTTGCCTATGTCGGCGCCGTAAGCGGCGATCCTCTCGATGCTGTTCAGAATGAATGCGAGATTGACCGCCTCGTCGGAGGGCAGCGTATAAACCCTGCGTAGAATCGGGTCTATCCTCTCTTTGATGTGCCTGGACCGGTCAATGACGGAGTTGGCCAGGTTGAGATCCTGGGAGAAAAGAGCCTTGATGGAATCAGAGAAGATCTTCTTCGCATCCCTGCCTTCCTTGTATATGCTTTCCGATATCCCGTCCTGGTTGTGGACATCCCCCTTCATTGCGGTTTCCGCTATTCCAACGGCGTGATCCGCAACCCTCTCCAGTATCCTTGATATGAGAAGCAGATTGAGCGTTTCGTTCGAGGACATCATGTTCTTCCCGCTCAGACGCGGGAAAATGTTCACCATGCTGTATTCCTTGTGGATCAGCCAGCCGATCCGGTCAGCCTCCAGATCCCTGGCGATGACATCCTCCATCATCGCCTCGTCCTCGACCTTGAGTCCTTTAAGGGAATCCTCCACCATCTTCTCGGTGATGTAGGCCATCCTCTTGAGACCTTCCTTCATGGAGAAATCGGCGGGATCGATCAGGTCCTGAAGCCTTATCTGGTCCTTTCTCTCCTCCACTATCTCAACACCCATCACCAGGCGGGTGAACTCCCTGACGGATCGGCATATCTGGGGTGGGATGGTCTTCGGGGCCGACACGACCATGCCTGTCACCCCGGAGACATATGCTCCGACCAGCCTCCTCATCACCGCCTCTGGGCTCTCGTCTCCGGTTATCTTGATCTCCGCGGTGACGGCCTCCTTGAACGAGATCGGCTGAGGGGAAACCAGAAGATTTCCGCCCCGGTCCTCGATGATATTCACCGTGCTCCCGTTCTTTATCCCGCTCTTCTCCGCCCACTTCTTGGGGAGCGACACTATATATGTGGAACCGCCGGATATCTGTACTTTTCTGGTTTCCATATGCCCACCGTAGGCTGTATGTAGCTTATTCATAAATATATATCCACTATGGATATGGTTTCCGAACCGTCGCAGGCCCATCCCATCCTGGGCATGCCGTATACCCTCATGGACTCTATCGGATCCGTGGCCGGAAGGCAGTCGATCGGGAGCCAGCCGAAGATCAGATTGGACTGGGGCTCGACGATCAGCCATGTTCCGAGATCGTCCTTCCAAAGTAAGAACGGGATCGTGGTGCCGTATCTGTTTTGAATATCGTTCAGAACGGCCGAATTCTCCCCCAGGTACACGGCGGAGAAAGCGTGCCCCTTTGTAATGATGACCCGGCTGGTACCCCCTATTGCGGTAATCAGGCCGGAGAACAGCATCGCCCAATCCTCGCAGTCCCCTCCTCCGCGGTCCATCGTCTCGCATGGAGAGTACCATTGATCGGCGGAACTGCTCGAATCGGGTATGTAATCGATGCTGTGCTTGACGAACTCGAACACATCTGCGATGTCCTGAACGTCGAACCCGTCACCGCCCAGGGAGTTGTTCTCGGCAATCGAGATCAACCGGGGCAGGTCCTTCTCGATCTTGGGCACGATTCGGTCGTAGAGGTAGTATGTGTTCCTCTCGTACGTCATGTTTGGATTGCTCCGTCCCGTTTCCCGCAGATCGAATCCGGAGGTTTCGAACTCCGCGTCCTTTCCCCTGATCCATGCCTGTGAGCCCTCGATTAGTATTCCCACCGAAACCTTGTACGTTCGCTTGCTTTCCTCCGGGAGGGGTTCCGGGATCGGGATGAACAGATGGCCCAGATCGGCCTCCGTCCCGGTATCCACGTATCTGCCCACTGATCGTGTATGGATCGTCCCCCACCCGAGCTCCACATTGATATCCTCGATATAGAGGTCCGAGGGTCCTTTGTTCTCCATATGGAAATTGAACATGGAGCCGAATCCCTCATACCCTATCATGAGCCCCGTATCGTCATTCCTGTACCACCCCAGGCTGCAGGAATACTGGGGAGCCGGACCTCCCTGGATATAGAGGGGAGGTTCCTCCACGGTGAAATTGCGGATATTGCCCGCAGGGACCATCAGATCCCGGGAGGAGAAACCGTCCCGATGCCTCTGCCGATCCAGGAATTCAAGGTAAAGGTACAGGGAGGCTACCCCGGCCGCGGCGATCATCGCTACCACGGCAACGGTGGAGGCCCATCCCAGGACCGAACCGGCACCTTTCTTTCTGTTTTTACCTGCCACGGTGGTTTATTACAGGGCTGTTTATTCAATCTTTTGGGAATTCTTGATTAATCAGAAAGCATCATACGGTCGTCGGGAAGATCGCTTGACGGACATCAAAACACAGAAAAGAGCGGACGAGGACGCCATAATCGAGAGGGAATGGACACCGCTTAGGAAGGGAACCAGGTGGGAATGCCTGAAATGCGCCTGGTGCTGCAGACAGCCCTGGGCGGTCAACATGACCTGGTACGAGCACGACAGAATGAGGGATGATGACAGGTTCTCGGATCTCTTGGTCGACAGGATCGAGGTCGACGAGCAGACCGGCCTGACCCATCCGTTCTTCAGGATAGACGGCAGATGCGCCCTTCTGGACGAGGAGACATCCCTCTGCCGGGTATATCCCGACTGGTTCTACACATGCGCAACCTATCCCTTTCTCCTATTGCCCGACGGAAGGATCATGGTCCACCGTCAGTGCAGGGGATTCGGCCACGGACCGGTTGTCAAACGTTCGGAGATCGAGGGGAAGATAATCAGAGAGAGGGCGAGGGCCGGCATGACGGACCGTCATACGAAGTGATATGTTCCCGTATTCTTCGATCGAATGGAATATTCGAAGGTGAAAGCCTAATGACCGATATGATGGATGAACATTCTGATCCGAATCCATATTACAGAGGGCCTAGTGTGGCGGTGCCTGCGGATCCGCCGCGCAGGGTTCGACATATTGTGGTAGAGCACCCATCAGAATTGGAAAAACCGCTGACAACGTTTCCCATAAGCGACAGCTTCCCGGAGGCGCTGTCATATTATCTGTATATAATGGTCATGATCTCATTGCTGATCTTTATCCCCTTCACGATATTCATCTTCATATTACTGGTCAGCAGCGGGCCGGCATCGGAAGCGTTTGACATCATAAGCCTGTTCTTTTTGGGCGGGATCGGTGTGTTCATGGTTTTTCTCCTTCCGGTCTTCATCCTATCTATCCTGGCCCTCTGGTCGTTGGTCAAGGGAAAGTCCAGGGTGGACATATACCCGGATCGGATGAATATTCACCTTGCCGGGACCAAGGGGGAATGGGTTGAGAACACCATCAGGTTCCGATATGTCGTGAGAGCCCGGACCATCGGAAACGAGGCGTACAGGAACATGTTCGTTTCGACTCCCAGATGGAAGCGTCTGCTGTTCAGAAGGCCGCGGAATCCCGGCGGAGGGTTCTACCATAACTTCACCGATCCGAAGAACCTAGTAATTCTGGATATGGCGGGAATGCAGAGGATCTTCAATTTCAACGAGCATTCCTTGTCAAATTTCGGTGAAGGGAGCGTGAACAAGGGCAAAAGGATCATGGATATGGACGGCATTCATGTCTGCTCATCATCGGGAAGGATCGTTACGGGCGGTGATCGTAAGAACTACGGGCCGGCGGTGGAGAGATATCAGGTGAACAGGATATATCTGGGCATCAAGAGGAAAGATAGGGACCAGTTCATAACGATGGCAGATGAGCTTATCAAGCTCAACATGAAGGGATACGGCGGGATCGTCCCTGACAGGCCGAAAAGAAGAAAAAAGGACCTCCGACATCCCGCCCTCGATCTGGAAATTGTCGGCTGGTGAGGGTCTTTGTCATTTCCTCCGGCTTCTGCGGGAATTTCTGCTGTTTTCGTCGATCCCGATCCTCTCCAGTTTGGACAGGGTGGAGAAATCACCTTTGGGCGGAGGCAGGGATTCGGGTGGGATCCCTTCCGGAAGATGGTCCCCGGCAGCCTCGACCTTCTGAATGTGCTTGTACTTATCCTCGAGCTCCCTCTTGAACGGAATGATCATCGTGGGAATGTTGAGATGTTTCATGAGTTCCTGGGATATGTTCCTCCGGGCAATCGATCCGAATATGGTCTCCTCCGCCGATCCCATCACCACGAGGGTTGCCTCCTCCTCCTCCACAACATCGAGGATCTTCTCGAGAACGTCTCCCTCCTCGTACCGCAGTTTGATGTCCACCCCGTAGATGGTGGCCATCTCGTTGTAGATCCTAAGAGCCCTCTGCCCCTTCTGATAATCGCTTCCGGGTGATTTGATATACAGTGCTGTCAGGGCGGCCCCCATCTTCTTGGCGATCTCCATGACGTAGGGAGCGGTGAACTTGGCCGCGTAGGGCGCGGAGGTCGGAGCCAGGATCACGGCGGATTGCTTGTCGATCTCGATCCCCGAGTCGGATGTTATGGTCATCTTCTTGTATCCCATGGACGGCAGGTATAGAGGGCTGTCGTAGGACTCCTTCATCCTGTGCGGTTTTTCTAGATCCGTCTTGTATACTATCGTCCTGTACGGGAAGGGTATCTCGATCCCGTTTGCATCGAATGCATCCTTGATCCTCTTCCTTATATCGGACTCCATGACCCTCTTGTCCCTGGCCTCGGGGATCCAGAACCACACCGTCAGCTCCATGGCGGAATCGGAGAAGTCCTTCATCAGAATGTACGGAGGGGGATTGCTGAGGACCATGGGATGCTTCTTCAGAAGATCCAGTATAATCCTCTCGGCGAATTTCCAGTCGGAGTCGTAGGATATCCCCACCTCGAAATGAAGTGCCAGCTTGGGAGATTCCCTGGTGTAGTTCCACACCTGGGATGTGGCTATGAGATTATTGGGGACCACTATCATCTCCCCTTCCGGCGTTTTGATCCATGTGGACCGCAGGGATATGTCCCTCACATCCCCCCAGGTTTCCTGCCCTTCCCAGTGGATCCTGATCCTATCCCCGATAACGAAAGGTCTGTCGATGGATATCATGATCCCGGCCGCGAAGTTCGCCACCGTGTCCTGGAGTCCGAAAGCCAGGGCGAAACCGATGAGACCAAGTGAGGTGGCAATGGTCAGCGGGTCCAGTCCGAGGACCAGCATCCCCGCGAGTCCCCCCAGAACGAAAATCAGGGCCTTGGCCAGCCTGCCGATCGCCTTTCCGGCATGTCCCCTCCTCTTTCCGGGTTCCCTGAACCTTGGTTCGAGTGCCAGTGCTATCAGGTGGGCGAAGGACCAGGTGAAGAAGATGGTGAGAAAGAAGTACAGAACCCTCCTGATGGCAACATGATCTATGAGCTGGCTGTTGGTGAAAGAAAGGAACAATGCCAGATAGAGCCCCAGAACGATGAAGAAGGATTTCACCGGGGTTCTCATCTTTCGGTACAGGCGGTATTTGCTGGACTTGGAGACCTTGTCCCCGAAAACGGCATAGAGCGTGGCCCTCAAGATAGGGTCCAGGAAGAAAAGGGAAACGAACGAGGACACGATCAGTATCACCAGTGACTGGACCATCCTCCATACCTCGTAGTCGTTATCCCGGATCAGAAATGTCGTGTCCATCTCTATGTTGAGCACCAGGACTGACAGGATGAAGAAAAGCACGATGTAGAGTCCCACAAGGCTACGCTTGAGGGGAAGTTCAAGCGTCTTTCTGAACTTTTTAGAGGACTTCTGGAGTTCAGAAGCGATCTCATCTTGTGTTTTTGTCCGGTCCTTTCTGAGGGACCTCTCCTCGATGTTAAGGTAAAAACGGGTCACGTTCCTGGCGATCAATCTGGGAAACCAGATGGACAGGAGCACACCCAATGTGAAGATGCCCAGGGCTATGAGCAGTTCATATACCATTATGTCCGAACCCAGCACGGGATCCTCATACCAAGACATTTGTTCCCCCGCGAAAACGCCGCAAACAGACCAAATCGCTGATCGTGTATCGATTTTTATGATTATAATCCTATCCTTTCGGGCAGGGATCGGACTTAATCAACCACAACATTTTAGGGTTGGTTCATCCCTTCAAGATTTCATGAGCGGGGAATCTGCGCCGATTAAACTTTCCAGGAACGCGGTGATCGGCATTCTGATCGTTGCATTCGTATTGGTTGGAGGGATCGGTTATCTGCTATTCACATCACAGGGAGAAGAGGAGGGAGAGGGCGCGGGGGACGAGGATGAGATATTCCTGCCGTTCGCCGTGCATCCCAACGAACCGGTTACCAATATGTCCGAGCCAAACAACGAACCCACCGTGGCTGTCAATCCCACCAATCCTCTCAATATCGTTGCGGGATCGAACGATTACGGCACCCCTTCCGGCGATGCCTGGTGCGGCTTCTACGCATCCTTCGACGGGGGATTGACATGGGAGAGGGGCCTGATACCGGGTGCCGACGGAAACAGGAACAGCCCCCTCTGGAGATATCAGGGAGGCGGCGATCCGGTCCTGGCATTCGCCCCAAACGGGGACTGCTACATGGCGGGGATCGCCTTTCAGAGGGACATAAAGGTGGGCAACCTGATCAAACCCGGAACCGGTATCTTCGTTGCAAGGTCGACGGATGGGGGAAGAAGCTTTCCACAGGTCACCATGGTCATACAATCGATATCCCTGTACACTACCTTCCACGACAAGGAATGGATCACCGTCGATCCGACCACGGGAGATGTACACGTCACCTGGACAGCCTTCAACCTCTACGGCGTTGCCTCGTCTATAGTCCATTCCGTATCCAGGGACAACGGGCAGTCCTGGTCCAGGCCGATAATAATATCCGAGATCCTAGAGCGGGAGAGGCAGGTGCAGGGATCCCAGGTCGAGGCGGATCTGGATGGAACGATACACGTCTCCTGGATTGAGTACGACCGGGGAACACTTCGATACACCCGCTCATTCGACGGAGGGGAGACCTTCGAGAACGTGAGGGATCTGGCAGGTGTGACGCCGCTTCCGGCGAGCTTTCCGGAAGGAGCCTACAGAACCCCCACAATGTGCGACATGGCGGTCGACAACACCGACGGGAACAGGTCGGGATCGGTCTACATCGCCTGGCCGGATTACGGAAGCGGGGAGGGGGAGATATTCATGGTCTCGTCCGTGAACGGCGGTGACACTTTCGGGTCTCCGGTGAGGGTCAATCAGGATGAGGAGGGCAACGGAGCCGATCAGTTCTTCCCGGCCACCACCGTGGGGTCCGACGGATCGATACAGGTCATATTTTACGACAAGAGGGACGATCCCGACGACAACACCCTGATATCCGTCTATTTCGCGATATCCGTGGACGGCGGCCTGACGTTCAACGATTTCATGCTCTCGGATCTGAATTTCGACGGTGACAACTCCAGGGCGAATTCATTCATCGGCGATTACCTGGGGCTCTCATCGGGACCCGGATGGTCCATTGGAGTGTGGTGTGATACCCGGGAAGGAGACCCTCCTGATTACAGATCCGACATATGGTGCGGAATCGCCAGGTACCTTCCCGAGGAAGAGGAATGAGATCCGCTCTCAATATCTCAGTATGGCCCCGATTCCTCCTATCGACTCGAGGAATGCATGCTCGTCTATGAACTCCACGTTGGCCCCGGTCCTCTGAGCAAGTTCGTAAAGCTCCTCGATCACGTCAACTATCGATGTAGGACCGCCGCACAGGGGGCATTTTTCGGGAGGCTTCGACCTCTCCTGTATGTTCTGACACCTCTCGCATATCCATCCCGGAACCGAGGCGTTGTCGAGTATTATCAGCGAATCCACCCTCCCCTCGTTGAGCGCGTTTCTGATATCCATCACCCCGTAGGCCGCGGGTTCTCCCTTCATGACAGCGGCCCTGAGGGTCTCGGCGAGGGCGGTGCTCTTCTTAAATTCGTCCTTGACGGCCAGTTCGTTTCCGATCCTCACGAGATCTCCGGCGGAGATATCCATGTCCAGGTCCACCACGCCGAATACCTTGGAGGCGATCTCGACCGGAAGGTCCTCCATCAGTTTCTTCTTTGCCTCGCCGGGTCCGGCGATCACGATGCCGCGGAGACTGTCCAGGTCCGGAATCCCCCTCAGGTCCTCGAGCACATCCTTCACGAAGCTGTTTATTGCGCCCCTTCTCAGCCTGTTGAACCTCCTCTGCGACATTCCTCCCTTCTTGTGCTTGTTCATTAGATCGATCTTGGATCTGTCCACGAGCTCGATCCGGTCGGATTCGATCATGAAGAACCTGGCCTGCTGCGAATCCATGAGGAGGATCCCGTAGTCCAGGAAATCATCCCTCAGCTTGGCCAGAGGCAGAAGGAAGGGAGATGTGTCAAGGACTGCCATTCTCTCCGGTTCGACCCCGATCCTGTATACGTGAACGAAGGATAAGGGAGATGATACGAACAATATCCTGCCCTTCTCGTGCTGGACCGGAGCGTTATCGGCATGCTCCATCGCGACCTCCCAGCTCTTCTGAAAATCATCCCGGAGGCCCTCGGGGATCGCCTTTCCTATCGCCCTGAACCTGGAAGCGAGATAACTCGAATTCCTGTCGACCTCTTCCCTAGACGAGGAGGGGAGGTATATGCTCAGGTAGACGTCCCTCTCATCGTAGATCTCCGCCAGTCCCTTGATGTCGATTTCCGATACGGGGATCATCCGATCCGGTGTCACTTTTCTGAACTCATCCTCTGGTTCCATGATCTGGTGAACGTATACAAGTTGATATATCTTTTTTTTACATATCTAATAGTTACGAGACACGGTCTGAATCGATGCAAAGTGCGGACTTCCAATCGGATGCGTTCGTATGATCAGCCGGTTTAACCTACGGCGAGCAAAACTACGAATCCGAGTATGCCCAATATTGCCAGGATCAATACTATTGCCCACCAGACTATTCCGAACCACATTCCGATCGTGGCGAGTTTTCTCCCATCGGCATCTTTCCTTCCGATCACACCGGTTATTATCGCGACTGTTGCCAGGATCCAGCTGAAAGCGTAGAATATCGGCACAAACGCACATATTCCCGTCACCAAGGACGCGATACCCAAACCTTTCCCCATGAACATCGAAGTGATATACCAACTAAATAAAATTATTTACCGGATAAATTAGAATTTGGGGCAATAAATCATGCCCCACTACCGATATGGATCGAGTCTGATGGGACTTGCCCTTTTACATGAACAACATTATGTTGGTATCGGCTAATCCCCCGATGATCTGTGCCGTAGTACCGAGAATAAGTGCAATTATCCAAGCTACGCCTACGATAAACCAATATAGGAAACCCATAACGAGACCGGCTATCGCGGATGATTTCTTATTGCCAGCTCCCTGCACGAGAGATATGATGCCCGTTATCATTGCTGCAAGAGCAATGACAGATCCCAAGAGCGTAAACCAGCAGCAGCAAATTGGAAAAAAGATAACACCAAAGCTGAGACAAGCAAAGACAATGCTAACTATCCCTAGAATCAAGGACCATGTACCAAGTGTTTCTCCACTCATATCCATTCCCCTTGTTAAATATCCCCAACATATATGATTGGCATCTCTATGCCTTCAAGGATTATAAAATCTTTTTAACTATTCATTACATGGTCGGTCATGCGGATCATTGATAAGATCAAAATTCGGAAATTTTAACATACATTTCCATGGTCGTTCAACAATCCTTTTATACCTCCCAGATTATTGAACGGCCCGGAAGAGTGATACAGATCATTCGGCATGGAATACGGAGATGATCCCATGAGCTACCGAATTCCCCACACCGCATTCCTGGTGATATTTCTGATTACCGCCGTTCCCATGGGAATGGATACTGCGGAAGCGGAGCAGTCCGAGGAACCGGACGAAGGGGGATACAGGTACACGGATTCCTCACCGCCCCATCCCGTCATCGATTCGGATTACATCGTCCTGAAGGGAGATCCGGATGCCATGGGATGGGACACCAGCAGCACCACGGCTCTGATATCCGTCAGCCTTCCGTTCGGATTCAAGTACTACGGAAAATACTACTCGACCGTGCATATCAGTCAGTACGGTGCCTTCTCCTTCGTCGAGAAGACGGGAACGACCTACCGGAACATCTGGGATTACTCGATACCAAGCATCGACTCTCCCCAGGGGATCATCGCACCTTACTGGTCCACGGACGACGACTGCTACAGCACGAACCGGGACATGATATTCACGATGGAGACCACGATAGACGGCGAGGAGGTTTTCATCATCGAATGGAACACCAGGAACAACAACAACCAGTTCCAGGCAGTTCTCCACATGGGAGGTCTGATAACGTTCCAGTACTCCGCGCTCACCGGACCCTGGGGAAATCCCATAGGCAGCGGAGTGATCATAGGCATCGAGAAGCCCGATGGATCCACCGGTATCGAATATCAGGCCTATCAATGGGTTTCTGTAGATATTTTCGTACCACCGTTCGCAATTGCATTTCACGCAAAGGAGGTGCATCTAGAGGAAACGGCATTGCTGAACGGGTACGGGCCCGGAGGAGATATCATATACGCCGGATCGGAACCCTACGTATTCAGGGCAGTGGTGTCGCATTCGGATGACCGGGATTCCGTCCGGGTGGTTTCGGCCTACATCTCGCCTTTCATCGAGAAGGTCAAATTGATCTGCTATCCGAAGAACAGGACGTTCAAACAGCTTACCGGCTCGAGGATAGCCGAACTGAACCTGGAACGATCTTCCGTCGAGGTCATAGACAGGAACAGATGGCAGATCGATTTCGCTTTGGATTTCAATATCACCTATCCCTCCGAGAAACCGCGTAATGTATCGTTCAAGGCAGCCGGGGATCTGGCCCTGCCGGATAACCTGGATGCGGGAAGGATTTACCGGGTCGAGAACGATCTGGAGTGGTCCGAAGGGGAGGTCCATTGCTTCGACTCAGACGGTAAACGGATCTACAGCAACGATTACGTCGCCGGGGGTTCGCCGATATCCTTCGCAAACAAGAGGATCGTATACGAGGACTCCGACATCCAACCGTCGCCGGCCATCGTCCAGGTGAACGTGTCCGACAACTGGGATAACAAGGTTACCACATATATTCATCAGGGGAGGTCCCTCAATATCAAATGGCCCACCATCCGGGATACGGCCCAGATGCAGATAGACTTCAGCATGGTCGGGATATCCATCTTCAATATGGCCTCGTCCCCATCGTTCTCTTTCCAGGTGAGAACGGATGTTGATCTTCCGGACACAATCCCCAGCGTTGTCATGTATCCTGACGTCTTCGGCGAGAACGCCAGCAATATCGACAACGACAGGTCCGTCCATGTGGGATGGGGCCGGTCGGAGGACGGGTCCTCCGGCATCGGCAGCTACATCGTCCGGGCTGAGGGAACGGATTACCGCTGCAAGGAGATCGTACCCGGATCGATAAACGGTTTACAGCTCGGCATCAAGGCTGGATCGGAGCTTCCGGAGGGGGAGGTCAATATTTCCGTGACCCCCGTTGACGCGGTGGGGAACATTGGATTTCCCGCATGGACCCTGATCTACATCGATCTGTCCGGCCCCTCATTCCAGATCATTGATCCCCCGCCGGGATCGTGGGCTGTCGGGACCAACCCCGAGATCACCGTCAGGGCCGTGGATGTCCAATCCACTGTAAACGGACCGTCCCTGCAATACAGGTACTCCAGGGACAACGGAACCACCTGGGGTGAGTGGAGGGACTGCAGCGTCTACTCCACCGTCCTTTCCGAGGTGGAGTTCGTTATCAGACCTCATCTTCCGGAAGGGACCGACGGTCTGGTACAGTTCCGTGGGGAAGATATGATCGGTTCGGGGATCTCCACATCGGATCCCATGCGCGTTATCGTCGATGCGAACAGACCGAACATCAGGACCGCTTTCCCCGCCATCGGCAGCAACCAGACCACAGAGAGCTGGCTTCCCGTGTCAAGTCCCCCCATAAAGATCCTGATCGACGACGGTTCCGGATCGGGAATAGATAGGGATTCCATCACGTATTCCGTCTCAACGGACGGAGGCGGCATTTTTTCCGTCGAGGTGCCGGTCAGAGCGATAATCGAAAAGCTGGAAGGCGGCCTGCCCGTTTACTCGTTCACAACGGGCATCAGGTGGCCGGAGGGAGACAGCAACATACTCCGGGTAACCGCATACGATAATGCCGGGAGGAAGGCCGTCGAGGAGTTTAGGATCAGGATAGACACAACACCGGTCGTTGAGATCCTGAAACCGTCTTCCCCCGGGACATATCCGGGCAACAGGACGGTTGAATTCCTCATGAATGCCTTCGATCGCGACGGGGACCCGCTCAATATCAGGTGGATCTCGAATATCGATGGATTGATCGGGACCGGGGTGAGATTCTCCAGACTGCTGACCCCGGGAGAGCACGTGATTACGGTCATCGTATCGGACGATGTCCACTCGGTAAGGAGTATTTTCCGGATCATGGTAAGGGACGTGCTCGGGGAGGACGTCAATTCGATCGATTCGGACGGGGACGGCATGTCGGACGGATACGAGTTGAAGTACGGGCTGGACATCCGATCGGACGATTCCCTTCTCGATCCGGACGGGGATAATTTCACAAATCTTCAGGAATTCATCTCCGGGACCAATCCGTTGTTGGGATCATCCTTCCCGGGATCCTCGGTAACCGAGGATAAGATGGAAGCGGCCCCGATAGCAGTATTCATTGCGGGTCTGCTGCTTCTCGTGCTGCTGTCCCTGCTGATGATCAGGGAGGCTCGGAAGGAACCCGCGCTTCCTCTAAATCCTCCGCCGATAGTAAGGTAGGTTCAATCCCCGTAGAATACACGGCTGATGAAACGCCTGTTGGGAACATCATACCTTTTCAGATCGCTGACCACCCTCGATCGATCATAAGGTTCGCTCAGGCGTACCAAGGTCATCCTTTCATCCTTGATATCTATCCTCATGAAACGGGCGATGCCCCCGTTCTGGGCTCCCACGGGCCCGGGGTTCAGATAACGCCTCTTTCCGGTTACGTCCAGCGGTCTATGCGTGTGCCCGAAAAGGAGGACGTCGCCCTCCACCCCCTCGTAATAGTGATCCAGCACGGAGGGGGAAGGATCGTCATAATAGGGAACGAAGGCCCCGCAGTTATCCGGATGGCAGTGCATCAGGGTGAACCTGATCCCGCCGTGAACCTCCCTTATGACGGCAGGGAGTCCGCCGAGATATTCCAGCTGTCGATCGGTAAGATTCTTCCTTACCCACGCGTGGTGTGGTGCCCGTGGAAAAATTCTGATGGGGCCGATTTCCGTTCCGTTCACCGTGTTGTATTCGTGATTTCCGTAAACGGACACGATCCTACGGTCGTTCATTACGATGGAAAGGGCCTCGGCCGGCCTCGGACCGATTCCGATGATATCTCCAAGGCAGAAGATTCTCTCCACATCCGAGAGCCTCGACATGACATTCTCGAGGGCCTCCGGATTCGAGTGAATGTCGGCGATCACGCCGATGGACTCGATCATGATTACTGGTCTCCCTTCACTTCTTCAATCCTTCCAGGTTCCTGGCATGATCGGGGTGTTCCTTTTTCCCGATATCCCCGCCCCGAGATCTCATCTTCGGATGGCGTTCATCGGAAACCGGTCTGGGTTTGCTGAAATCACGGATCCTGGCTTCTGCAAGGTGAGGTCTTTCCACCGATCTGAATCCGCCCGGGTCCTCCTCCCCGTCCTCCCGTTCAACCCGCATCCCGAGAAGTTCCAGAAGACCTTTGTCCTCGGCCTCCATCCTTTTCCTGGCATAGACATAGATAACGGATCCGATCACGGCCGCCACAATGAAGCAGACAATAATTATGATCAGCCAGTCTATGATCCTCATGCCGGGAGCGTTGACCTCGACGCTGTGATATCCCCTGTCGCCTTCGGGATCCTCGACGGTCAGGTTCACATCGTACTTTCCGCCGAAGGAATATTCATGATAAGCCACCGGATCGGATGTGGTCAGCTTCGATCCGTCCCCGAAGTCCCAGTGATAGACGAATCCCCCCATGTCCCAGCTGTCGTCGACCGAATCCGATGCATTGAACCTGATCCTGTCCCCGGCCCTCTCGTACTTGAAGAAGGCGGTGGGCGGGTTGTTGCTAACAAGTACCGGGAGTTCCGCATGGCCGATCCCTCCGAATCCGTCCTCGACGGTCAGGTTCACCACATGCAGGCCGGAATCCCTGAACACATGCTCCACCTCGGCGGCATCGTAGATCGATCCGTCCCCCATGTCCCATGTGAAGTTCAGATTGTCCGTATGATCCGCATCGGTTGACATAATGCCCGAAATCGATACGAGATCGCCCTCGTCAACGGCCAGGGTGATCCTCAGGGGGCCGGTGAAGGATGCGGGTTTGGAGTTGACGGAGATGGTATCCTTGTCGATCACGGCAACGGGATCCGAATTGACCACCTGGATAATGGACTCCATCGTGATCTGAAGCCCAGCAGAGTCCCTGACTATCATGGTGATGTTGAAAATCCCCTTGTACCGGTATATATGGGAGACTATCTCTCCCGACTTGGCAGCCCCGTCCCCGAACATCCAGAGAACCGTTATATCATCCCCGTCCGGATCGGAGCCTTTGTAGTTGAAGAGGACCTCATCTCCTGCATGGACCACCGTTGCGGACATGCCCATTCCATCGGTGGGCGGCCTGTTTGCCCTTACGGTGAATGTTTCGGTTGTTTCGCCCCCCTCGGCGTCCGTAACCGTCAGCACGATCGAGAAAAGACCGCTCTGATCGAATGTGTATGTTATGACCGGATCCGGTCCCTCGCTGTAGAAGTTGCCCGAGATAAGGGCCGAGTAGCCAACGATAACCCCGTCAGGATCGTACGAATCCGACATGTCCAGTGTGAGGGCCGCTCCAACCTCCACGGTCCCTATCGGGTCGATCTCGTATTTCAAGACCGGATCGATGTTCTTGGACAGATATTCGGTCACCAGAGCGGCAAGCTGGAGGTTGGCGCTTCGTCCCATGACACCGTTCTCGAAGAGATCGGTAACCGAGTAAACGATCCTGCCCTGTCCTTTCCATATCGTTCCCATGGCCACATACGGCATCTTCGTATAGTAGACGGGGATGGAATTGTCTGGTATCTCGAACGAACCGTCCGAATTCCCCGAAACGGTGGGCAGGCTCCCTCCAAGTTCGGATTCGGGATTCTGGGGATACAGATCGTTGTATGATTCCGGCACAGTCTCCAGATCGAGAGCCTCCAGAAGGAGTCTTGCCGATACGATCTGTTCGCCGTCCGCCGGATCTATCAGGAGAAGCATCTCTCCCCCGTTCTGAAGGAAGTCGATAATCAGATCGGCCTCTTCCGCCGTGAGGGGAACATCGGGCGCGATCAGGACATATGCCTTGTAGCCGGTAAGGCTCCCCTCCGCGATATCGGATTGGTAAACGTCCTGCTCGGCACCGGTCGCGTTGATCTTGTCCAGCAGGAGCGTGAATCCCGCGAGATCGGAATGGAACCCGTCTATGTAGAATCGGTTCGCGGATCCGAGAACGGAGGTCCATTCCCCGGTCTCCGGATATCTGGCCGAATTGCCCAGTGTGTCGTTGATGACGATGTGATAGTGGAATGTCGATCCCGGCTCGATCCATTCGGGATATGCCGTGGTCTTGATCCAGCCCCTGAACGCCTCATATCCCGATTTCTGCAGCGGGATGCTGTACCAGGAATCGGAATCCGCTTCCCTGTAGTACAAGACCGAGGTTGACAGGTCCACCCCGGTCCTGTCGGACGCGAATAACACGATGCCGCTGTTGGCGGAGGCCGCGTTAATGACATAGGGTACAGCGTGCCATATCTCGGGAGGATCGTCCTCGGCCCTGAACTCCACCCTGTCGAATCCGTCCGGCGGGAATGTTATGTGGTCGCCGTATACGGTCGTTATCAGGTAACGGTAGTCAAACGATTCCATGGAAGAGCTCTCCATTGAACCCGTGAAGAGCCCGCCGGACCCGGACAGGGATATGCTGTTCACGGAGGTCTGCTCCCTGATCTCCACCTCAACGTTCGAAAGAAGGGAAGGACTCTTGGTCCTGAGTTCGAAGTCTATCCGGGACGGCGGTTCCGCCGTCCAGTTGATCCTGACCGGTGACAGATCCACCTCGCTTATGTGCAGCGTCAGGAAATCATCCCAGGCGGTCAGTTTGCTGAATTCCGTATCGATGTAATTCTGATAGACGCTTCCGCGGGTGAAATGTACGCCGAAAAGGCTGGATCCATCCGTGTGATAGGATCCGGCCCTCGAATGGATCACAACCGAATCTTCCGTGGCCAGAAGTTCGTCGACCCAGGCCCTGACCCTGATGTCCAATTTCGAATTGGAGGACAGCAGCCTTGCGAAATGATAGATGTCGATCATATCATCCTTGATCTTCGGATGGTCCGCGCTGTTGGCTGCCGCGGAGTAAACAGCCCGGGAATCGGATGACGTGTAGAACATCTCCTCCGACAGGTTCTTCCATACCGGAAGGAACTGATCCCTGAACGCTTCCACGTCCACCGCCGAGAGGGATGCGAAATCCTCGCTGTATGCCCCGATGAAGGAATCAACCACGCCCGCAAGCCTCTCTTCCATGGTCCTATCCGTTTCGAGGAGATGCGGCACGCACAGATCGTAGGGCCATCCGGTTCCGGGCGTCTCATCGAAGGAACCCACGAAATATCTGGCGTGGTCCTTCACCTCCGCCACGGCCTCGGCCATGCCCATCCAGCATGCATCGAGTGCCAGCACGTCAACGGGCCTTCCGAGCTCCTCGTCAACAACCTGCCGGAACGAATGACCGAATTCCTGGAGGGACATCTTCGATGACGGAGGCTTGTTGTCCGGGCAGAAATATCCAGTGACCCCATCCGAATGGCCGCCGAGGGAGATCAGGTACCGATCGGCTGGATAGTTGTCGAATCCGAATTTGAGGAAATCCACCATGGTCCCTGGATCCCCCATGTCTAGCTCACCGAGTGGAGGGGAATCCAGTCTCTCGGAGTTCATCAACGACGGATCCTCGTCCCTGAGTATCCGATACCTCCTGGTATCGGTCCAGTCTCCGTTGCTGGTATCGTCGTTCTCGTACCGGTCCAGCTGTACTATGATATCCAGGCCGTCCCCGGAACCTATCATCTCCAGTTCATTGAAGTCTCCGATCATTTCCGATTCGAGATCGCAGTCGCCGCTCATGTAGACGAGGATCGTCCACTTCTCGTCCGATCTTGTTGTGCCGGCCTCGCTGAAATCTCCGCCGGCGGTTATGAGGAGCGCGGAGAACAGTATCGAAGATATTAGCCAGATACCAAGGGCTTTTTTGTACACGTCGTTTGAAAGAAGGGAACCCCATATAAATATAACTGTACGACATCGGACTATTGCACCCATTATTGCACCCGTTCAAGGTTAAGCGCCCACTCCCCCTTTATCCATCTCCTCGAGCCGAATACATCCAGGTTCCCCGGTGCAAACCATGCATACTCGTGACGGAAATCACGTCACTCCTCATGCTCGCGGGGCCCCGCTCTCCCCTTGAGAACGAAGAAGATCACCGTACCGGCAATGATCACTAGAATGATGATGATCACGGCCGTGAGGATGAGATATCCGTTGTCGAGTTCGTCCTTCTTCACAGACGATTCATCGGTTGGATCGGTCCCATCGATGTATTCGTCTATGTTGAACCTGCCGTCCCCGTCCGTGTCGATATAGGCGTCTGAGCTGTCGTAGGGATCAAGACCGTACAGGATCTCCCACTCGTCGTCCATTCCGTCGCCGTCGCTGTCGTCATCCTTCACCAGACCGGTTGTTGACTCTCCGACCAGGAAATCCGGTTTTCCGTCCCCGTCGGTATCCCTCCATGCGGAAGGGTCGTTCGGAAACGCATCCAGGTACAGATCGGGATTGATCAGGCTTCCGTTGTAGCCCGGATTCCATTCGTCCGGATAACCGTCTCCATCCGAATCGACCGAGGCGGCCGGATCGTTGGGGAAAGCGTCGTTCGAATCAAGGACCCCGTCCCCGTCGGAATCGGGTTCCGCTGTGGTCGAGAACTCCAGGATAAGGTTCTCCTGGAGAACAGATCTTCCGTAGGCATCCCTGACGGTCCTGTTCACGATCAACACGTAGCTCTTGCCGTACAGTAGATCCGAGGCCGGATCGATGGTGATCTTCGTCACGGTCCTTCCCGAATCGTCGTTATCCACCAGCAGCCGGTATTCTATCGATGTGTCAATCGGGATCTCAACGGGATTCCTTACCATGAGGCTGTGCGCGAAGGTTGACATGTTCAGGGCGATCCCGAAGGTGATCTCCAAGGAGATGTTCACCGGAAGGTCGCGGGAATCGGGGGCGGGAAAGGTCGTGATCCTTCCCAGATCCTGCTTCTCGGTATGGAAAGACCAGATAATAGGCCTCCAGACCAGGACCTTCGATCCGGTGGATATAACCCCGGGATCCAGAAGGAGCTCGTAATCGGAATTGAACATCAGATTCTTCCTTGGATGAATCGAAACGGATGTCATATTGGAATCCAGAACCATGGTCGTGCCCACATCCGCATCCTTCCCTCTCAGGGCGGTGTTGACCGATGATATGTTAACGGGAGAAGGGAAGGTAAGGGTGAACAAGGAATCCACCGGGATATCCCCCGCGTCAGGGTGCGGTATCAGCCTTATGTTCATCGGAAGCTCGAAGAGGGTCATATTTACGATGATGCTGTCCCCTTCCCGGATCATGACATCCTTCTCCCGGGATTGATGGTAAGGGGCGGTGAAGTTCAGAACGTGAAGCCCGCTCGGAGGCACGTCAGTGAATTCGTAGAACCCGTCCTCGTCGGTGGAGGTCGTCCCGGTGAATTCCGAACCCGCAAGACCGATGAAAGCACCTTGCAGCGGTTCTGTCACCCCGTCGAAGGATCCGGACACCCATCCGGATACCCGGACACCCTCGGGAAGCGGCGCCATCTCGATATCTATCCTTCGGACCTCCCCTGAGTACAGATCTATCGATCCGGTGTATGTCTTATTGTAGAAGCCCTCCTTGGTGCAAAGGAGCGAATAGCTCCGCCCCACGTAGGCTTCGATGGAATAGCTTCCGTCCGCTCCCGAGGTGGTGGATGGTCCGGGAACAAGGGAGATCGCGGCTCCCTCGATCGGACTGCCCTTTGTGTCCTTCACGGTCCCCGTCATGGTTGTCTTCTCCATGGACGGCCCCTGGTAAACGAAAGGCCCGATGACGATCTCATCCCCGTCCACGGAGCAGTGGTAAGTAATCGACAGGGGAGACGGGAGAATGTCCAATCCGAGGACCTGGGCGCTGAACTCGACGTTGCCGGAAGTATATATGGCCGACGGGGAGAACTGTTTAAGGTCAACCCTGTTGTTACCGATCATGGCATAGATCTCATCCGGCGGCAGGTCCTTGATGGAGCCGTAGTTGATCTTCAAATTGAAATTCGATGTGACATAACCCGACTTAGGATTGAGAACCGGATTCCTCAGGGTCACATTCACCCATGGCCCGATCGACAGATTCCCTCCGGACGGTATCCCGATAATTCGATCCTCCACCTCGCCGAAGAACCTGAACACATGATTTCCGGGAGGGAGGGTCGTGGAGTAGAGGTAGAACTTCCCGTCCTCCGGTATCTCATCCAGTTCATTCTCCTCTGTCATGGTATGATTTGTTCCGTCTATCTCAACACGGACCACGTCCGGCAGCTTGTTATAGACATATTCGACCTTGTAGAGAAAATTTGTCGAGGTGTTCCCCTTGGGCGGATCAAGGGAGTAGCTTTTGAACCTCGGTTTCTCCGTCCAGTTCGACGACAACATGGAGAAGTCGACCTCGGCCCTGTTGTTCGAGGTATTGGCATCCCCGGCGTAAATCGAGTAGACCTCTGCGTGGTATGTACCGGGCTTGGCGGTGGACCAGTTGCTGAAAAGGACATATTTACTGCCGCCTGCGGTGATATTGTTGAAGGAGACCGCGAACGGGTTGAACACCACTTGGCCGCTTATGCTGTTTGTGATCGTGAGGGTCAGGGTGCCCGTGTTGTTGGCATCTTCGGTACCGAGGTTGTCGAGAGTGACGTTAATCCTCAATCCGAGCTCCGCCTCCAGTTTTTCCCCCTGGCCCGGCATGTTAATGGTGGGCCGTATGTCAACGTCGACCAATCTGGTCGGCGCCGATTCCGATCCCGCGAGAAGGGAAGGGTAAAACGAAAGCATTCCGAGTGCCAGAAGAACGATTAGGGGAGCAGTCCACCTCATACCTTCAAATTCATGAAGATGCTATTTAACCTTTCCCTTTCATGCAAAGATCGACGGGAGATTCAAACCGGTATGAAGCCCCTGTTCTGGATCAGGAGTATTCCTCGACATACAGCTTGAGAAGCTCGATAATGGTGTTCACCGCAGCCTCCATGGACCTGAGGGGGACGAACTCCCTCTTCGAGTGGAAGTTGATCCCTCCCGCAAATATGTTCGGAGTGGGCAGGCCTTTGTACGACAGCATCGCCCCGTCAGTACCCCCTCTGACGATCTCCTTCTTCACGGGGATCCCCGCTCTCTTCACAGCTTGCAAGGCGATCTCAACCACCTTGGGATTATCGTTGAGCTTGAACACCATGTTCCTGTAGGATTCCTTCACATCCAGATCGATGTCGGCCCGGGGATACCTCGCCCTCTGAAGCTCGGCGATGTTCTCCAGGATGTTCACCTTCTCCCCCATCCCCTCCATGGTGAAATCCCTTATCAGGACCTTGAGTTCCGCCTCCTCCACGGATCCTTTCATGTGGTGGGGGTG
>JBLIRG010000038.1:0-33001 GCA_049472195.1 Thermoplasmatota archaeon | reverse complement strand
CCCGCAGCGCGGCAGCCAGCAGATGCGCCCCGTTGCGATTCATTTCCGGTATCAAGACGGTTTTGTTCTTCAGCGCAATGCGACCGATGGTTCTTTCGTATTCTCGCGGATCGGATCCGGATGGCGAGCTGCTCTCATCACTTTCGGAAACATCGGAATCAACGGATTCACCTTTTTCAGAATCTACCCCGGAGGGATCCCCCTTCCCGGATCCCGTGGAAATATCTTCCTTGGAAATTTCGGATTTCTCCTCTGATGATCCGGAAACTTCCATTTTTTCCTCCGAACCGGAGTTTTTCCCTTCAGTCCCTTCGGCATCTCTGGAATCCTTTTCCAAAGCGGCCTCTGCCTTCTCTTCAGGTCTCATGTCGGATACCCTGCCCGTATCGGTTGTTTATTCGTAACCCACGATATCATCGGAGTTCTCGTTCCAGTAATTGTACGGTGAATATTGAGCTCCCTGGGCCTCTGACATCTCCTTCATGACGCCGCTCTGGAATGCCCCGTACCTCTCTTTTATCTGCTCTTCCACGGGGCGGCTCTTCTTTATTGCGGCCTTGACATTGGCCACGGTGATCAGCGGAACCTCCTCGGCAACCGCCATATCTCCGGCGGCCCTGATAAGACCGCCCATATCCCTGAGTCTCAGGGTAAGGTTTCTTTTCTTTCCGTCTGCAATCCGTGCCCTTCTCCTGGCTTCCTTGAGGATCTCCGAAACTGCCTGGTGGTCGGCGTGCGGGATCCTTCCGTCTAGCACGATCTCCTGTGCGATGAACTGGACGAACTTTGCCCTGTTTGAATCATTGTCAGGCATCGTCGTGGATACGAGCACCTCGTATCCCGATCCGTTTATCCTCGATCTCAGCGGAGAAATGATGTGTGACAGGTCCTGGATATTGCATGCTCCAACGAATACATAATCGCAGGGCACCGCATCCACCTTCACACTTGCGCCAGCACTCTGGGGGTTCCTTCCCGATATCGGAAATATCTTCTCCTGCATTGCGGTCAATATGAACCTCTGCATGTGCCCCAGGTGAGGCAGCTCATCGATGAAAAGGACTCCTTCATGGGCTTCATGGATGGCGCCGGGTATCACTCTCTCGTAGGGAGGTGTACCAAGCCCCTTATGTCCCCCGTAGGGATCATGTCTGACATCTCCGAGCAGCTCGGTCTCGGAGGATCCCGTAGCCATCACGAACCCTTTTCGGTTCAGCGGCACGAGTATCTTCTTTGGAGAAGCCTTCTCCCTCTCTCTCCTGGTCTCCAGAGCTTTCTTGTCAAGGACCCTGATCTTGGGACCTGCAGCCTCGTAGACCACGACCTCTTCCTTCCCTCCAACCATCCTCGTGGTCTGAATCCTGTTCCTCATGGGATTTACCTGATTGAGGGTAACCTTCAGGATATCCTCTATACCCTGAAGCATATTGTTCAGATCCACCCTGGCCACCTTTGCCTGATTGCCCTTTGTCTTGAATTGGCTGCAGTTGGGGCAGGTGGGTTCGGCGGGAGGCGAATAGGTCCCGCACTGGGCACATCTGTAATTGAGTTTTTCGGCCACATCAACCGGTGCGTCTACGGGAGATATCAGTACCTCCCTGGTCTTTCTCATCTGGGCCTCTTCCTCTTCGACCTCTGATCTTGTCTTAACCTGAATGAAGGGCCTTTCCGGGTATTCCGGATTCGAAAGTACATAGATCTGTTCGTTCGGAACGGGCAGATGAACCGCCAATGCCTGGGCGATCATCGATTTTCCGGTTCCAGGCGGCCCGACCAGGAGAAGATGACGTCTTTGTCTCGCCGCCACCTTGGCGAGATTGACCGCTTCGTCCTGACCGATAACACGATCCAGGGGATCCCCCGGTATTTTCACATTTTCGGTCGAAACGACATCCGAGACTGAAAATACATCCGCTGCGTCGAGAATATCAACATTCCCGGATCGCGATCTCCTACCGCGTCTCTTTCCAGCAGATCGTTCGGATGCCATTCCGATCACCGTATCTCCCTTTTCCTTTGGAGTCATTTTACATATTGAGGTCGTCTTTTGACATGACGAGGACGTTCTTCGGTTCCTTTGTAAGGTTGCCCTTCTTGGAACCTACCAGATAACGTACCTTCGTCTCGGCTGCGATATCAAGAAGCCTCTGGGATATGATCCCGTCGAAAACTACCGCATGAATATCACCCGGTGGTGATTTCAAAGTATCGGCCAGCTGCCTTACGGCAAGTTCCTGAACGACCTCTCCCTTCGGATTAAGCAGCATAGCCTTCAAAGTTCCCGAGAGTGTTTTGAGAATATCCCGATACCTCGTTACCTCCTGGTTCATGAGGCCGTTTTCCTTTGAGGGCTTGTCATCCTTCTTTTTCTCATCCGGCTCTGCCTTCTTTTCGGGAACTTCCTTTGTCTTCCCATCCTTATCCTTCTTCTTGAGATCGTGTTTCCTCTTATCCTCGATCCTCGGTTTGTCCTTCCTGGATCTGGATGCTGGATCTTCTCCCTTCCTGACGTTTCCATCATCGCTGACATCGTTGAGTTCCTTGTACTGTTCGGTGGGAATCTTGTTCCTCAGGGCCTTGATGATCTGCTTCTGAGAGAGTTCCTCGACTTCAAGGGACTTTGGTGCTTTTGCGATGAAATCGATATCGGCCACCTGGAAAAGCTCTCTGAGTATGAGCTGCCCGCCACGGTCTCCGTCCACAAATGCGGTAACGACCTTCTCGTTCGAGAGTTTCTTGACAGTCTCCGGGACGTTCGTCCCTTCGACCGCCACCGCATTCTTTATGCCGTACTTCAGAAGATTTATCACATCGGACCTTCCCTCCACCAAGATGATGGCGTCGGAACTTTCCACATTCGGTCCTGCCGAGCATTTGTCCTCACCAAGTAGAACGACCTCGTCTATCTGGACCGCCTGCCTCACCGAATCCGTGAGGTCCAAACCGCTCTCCTTGCTCTCGCTGAGCATGCTGGCGAGAAGCTCCTTGGCCCTATCGATTATCTTCTGCTTCTTCGTTATTCTTACATCCTCGATCTTCTCGATATTGATCTTTGCCCTGCAGGGCCCGATCCTGTCTATCGTCTCGAGAGCCGATGCCAGAATAGCTGTTTCAACCTGATCAAGGGATGAGGGGATCAAAACATTTCCATCTGATTTTCCCTTCTTTGAGTTGATATCCACCTCGATCCTGCCCATCCTTCCTGTCTTCTGGAGGTCCCTCAGGTCTAGTTCATCACCAAGCAGTCCTTCGGTCTGCCCGAATATCGCTCCCACCACATCGGCCTTCTCCACGATACCGTCTGCGACCAGGTTTGCCTGGATCAGATATTTCGTAGTTGCTGGGTCTAGGTTCATTTATCCTTCCTCCTTACTGATGTTTATAGTCATCTTAACATCATGATATTACATGATCTGCTCCGAAAAAGTATCCATACCGGCCTTCTGCCGCGCCCGACCCGAAAATCCCCCGCAAGGGGTTTTCTTCCCACCGTAACCGCCCCGGTCACCTTCATCAATTCTGAAATGATATGATCGTTAGTGCGATTTTGATCGTCATCAAGGTCTGCAACATCAAAGGAACATCTGGACCTTTTTCAGGGGAGTCATTCAGAATTGTATATATATACATTTCTATCCCGAACGGAATTCCACTTCAAACAAGTTTCAGTGCAAATTAAGAAAAAAAATACCTAAAAATGGATATGTGACCGCACGTCGCGCACAAATAATCGTGCATGACCTATCCGTATGAAATGTAATATGTTCAGTAAAATCGCAGGTTTCCCCGTAGGTTTTGCAGGATCGACATGTCTATCAGGGAAGAAAATAACATTTTACAAGCAAAGGTATTATAAAATCGGTCATGAATACGCCTCATCCTACATGAAACGAATAAAGGTAATTAACGAGCCCACGGACCTTGTTGCGCTCCTGAGGGCTATGGACTCCCCCGTGAAGAAGAACGTATTCCATGACGCGGCCAACGCCTGGATAACTATGAAGGGAGTTCAGGAGAGGTACGGAGACGAGGGTATGGAGGCTCTCTCATTTTTCGAGAAGATGCATCTTGTCGAGACATCCTGGCAGATAGACTCGGAGTTCAATAAAGAAAAGATCTACCATACTTATTATGTGTCGGTTCATATCAATACATCTGCGAATATCACCGAGATATCCGATGTCCTTTACATCGCCGCAATGTCAGATAAAGTCTACGGCGATATCGAGGAGAAGATTTTCCAGAATGTCGGCGACGATGGGACATTCGCCGGCGACATGAGCAAGGAACTCGAGGTCACCCCGATGATGCTGAAGAGCCTCGTGAAGAGATCGGGAAGGCTCGTCTACCGGGGGCACAGGATCGAGAGGATCAAACCGGAAGATTGAGGTCCTGTTACCATGGATGGAAAGATCCCGGATCCCAAACGGAGTATGAGAAGGGTGGAGGTCCTTCGGATCGGCCACAGACCGGACAGGGATAAAAGGATCACGACGCATGTATCTCTTGTAGCCAGGGCTTTCGGGGCATCCTCGATACACATCGATACCAGGGATGATCGGTTGGAGGATACTGTCAACCGGGTTGTCGGGACTTTCGGAGGGGATTTCTCGATCAGATCCGGTACAAGTTTCAAGGGGATGATGGGTAAATGGAACGGTGTTATCGTCCATCTGACCATGTACGGGAAGAATGTGGATGAGGTTATAGGGGAGATCCCGGAAGAAGATCCCGTACTCGTGGTGGTTGGGGCCGAGAAAGTGCCCAGAGAGGTTTACGACCTCTCCCATTTCAATATCTCGGTTACGAATCAACCCCATTCCGAGGTATCGGCGCTGGCGATATTTCTGGACAGGTTATTCATGGGCCGCGAACTGCATATCTCCCACGACGATGGAAAGATCAGGGTTCTGCCGAACTCGAGCGGCAAAACTGTAATTGGCGGGGAGGCGGATGAGATCCGGATCAGAGATGATCCCTTCCGTAGAAAATGGAGCCCTGTTCCTGGCTCGGAGGAATCAATGGAGCTTCTGGCGGCTCTTGGATGCTCGAAACCCGTAGAGATCCACGTAAAGGAGGTCCTATCGCTGGGTATGGATATGGTTAACGCTTCAATTGAAAGCGGTTCCCTCGATCCGGGCAAGATAGAGATCGATCTTCTCACGGCAGGATTGATTCTTCATGACATAGGCCGAACGAGGACCCATTCCGTAAGGCATATCACGGAAGGGGTCAAGCTTGGAAGGATATTGGGTCTCGATGACAGGCTGATCGGGATAATTCACAATCATATCGGCGCCGGAGTTACGGCAGAGGAAGCGATGGCGATCGGACTTCCCCCCGAGGATCACATACCCGGATCATGGGAAGAAAAGATCGTCTGCCACGCAGACTCCCTGGTCGGAAGTAGGAGGCGAAAGACCCTTTCCGAGGCGGTAAACAAATTGCGCGAAATCGGAGCCGATGCAGGTGCGGACAGAATGATGGCGCTTCACCGAGAGCTCGAGGACTTTCTCGGAATAGATATCGATTCACTGCTTTCACGAGAATGACCGGATCGACGAGAGGAAAAAAGCGGATTATTGCGGACCGATAAGGAGGACTACAACTCAGATCGATTCGACAAAAATCCACTTATGATCCATCTCGAATGGTAAATCACCTGCATACATATCAATATTGTGAGTAGATTGTGTACTTGTATGTACATTGAAGCATATGCATCAGCCGGGTATCAGATCGATGATGACGATCTCGGGTGATGTTCCGACCCTCATTGGGGGACCCCAGGTTCCGGCTCCCGTGCTCACGAAAAGATGGCTGTCACCCCTCGTTCTCAATCCACGGTCCCCGTCCCTGAAGATCAATCTGGTGAATATCCCAAAAGGTTCTATCTGACCGCCGTGGGTGTGGCCGGACAACATCAGTCCCGCACCTTTCCCGGAGATCCTTGGAAAGTCGATGGGTTGATGGCTTATCATGATCGAGGCTGGTTTGACATGGTTTCCCATCACCCTGTCGATATCTGCCATCTCCTCCCCGTACTGCTGATAACCCGCCGGATCGTCCACCCCGAAAATCTCCAAACCGGTTCTTCTATCCCTCGCTTTTTCGTTCCTCAGGAGCCGGATGCCGGCCTCGCGAATTGCCTTGTCGCAGGCATCCAGATCGTTGAAGTACTCGTGATTTCCGTTAACTGCATAGGCAGGTGCAATCTCTCCGAACTCGGAAAGGCGGGGGAGCATATCGATGATATTCCCGGGCTCCGTGTCGAAGAGATCTCCTCCGATCACGATGATGTCGGGCCCGCTCCGCTTCAGCGCATCTATGACCCGGCCCAGCCTCCTTCGGCCTATAAGGAGGCCGAGGTGAAGATCAGAGAAAAATCCGATCCTAACCTCCTTTTTCAATCCCTTCATCGGTATGCGGACCCTCCTGATCCTCAGATACCTGGCGTTCACGACTCCCGCCGTTACCAGGAGGATCGGGCCTGCAATCAATATCACACGAATCGAAGATTCAAGCAGACTGCTGCCCGGGATCAATCCGGTCCGAAGGAGTATGGTCGGTATTATCACCAGGACCGAGAAGACAAACATGTATGTAAAACAACCGAGCCATACGGTGGCAGCGAGGTAGAAGGGAAGCATGGATCTCTTGTGATACAGATGGGCCGCTATCATAACCAGGATGGTATACAGCGTCATGGCAAGCGGAAGAACGTATATCAGGATGGTTCCCGCCATCCCGGTATCGAAAGCAATGTCCATGACGGCGGAGCTGAAAAGTGTCACGGATCCCACAACGGCAGTCACAACCGACATGAAGGTGGCGTACATGGCAAAGTTCGCCTCCTTTCGATCGATCCTGTTGTTTCTCGCTCGATCACCGTTCGTTTTGACCATACGGACCATCCTGATCTAGATTGTTCGTATTCTCTCATGGACTGACCCGATATATCATTTATCCAATAATATGATGCAATGATGCATCCATTTTCGAAATTCATGAAACAAGTCCCGAAAAAACCAATCAGGTCCGGGCGGTGTTAAAAGTACTATGTCAAACCTAAACGTTATTATGGGGATTAACCGTTCCCCACGAAAGGTGTGGTCATGGTGAAGCACAACAAGGAAAGCCTCAAACAGGAGAGAACCCGGATCAATCAACTGCTCGACCAGGAGAACAGGATCTGTGCAAAATGCAAGGACAAGAAGCAGTTCGGATGCGAGGGTTGCTTCCATGACAAGAGGAAGAAGCAGCTCCAGGAGCACAAGGATAGGATAACCGAGGCTCTATCCTCCTCCTGAAGCCGACTGAAGGAGTGATTCGGAAAATGGCCCGGTTCCAGCTGCAGGACGATGGCGAGAAAACGGCGGGATTGTATGCCCTGCTGAAAAGGAGGGGATTCTTCTGGCCTTCCTTTGAAATATACGGCGGGGTGGCGGGTTTCTACGACCTGGGCCCCCTGGGAACCCAGCTCAGGAACAACATCGAGGAGGTATGGAGGGAGCTTTTCGTCCTCTCCGAGGATTTCTCTGAAATCGACTGTCCTTCAATAACCCCCGAGGTCGTGTTTCGGTATTCGGGACATCTGGAGAAATTCACTGACCACCTGTCGAGATGCGCATCCTGCGGATCTCCCTGGAGGGCCGATCACCTGCTCGAAGGGATCATAGAAAATCCCGATACTCTCTCACAGGATGAGATCGAGGTCGCCTTGACCGGCAGTAAGATCAAATGCCCCCAGTGCGGGGGAGAACTCGGCCCCCCGGAGGAGTTCAATTTGATGTTCTCCACCGGTATCGGGCCGGGCGGTGATAAGAAGGCATATCTCAGACCCGAGACGGCACAGAACATATTTCTTGACTTCAGTCTCCTGCTCCGGTACAACCGAGGACGAATCCCTTTCGGGGTCATACAGATCGGAAAGGGTTTCCGCAACGAGATCTCCCCGAGACAGGGCATGATAAGACTTCGGGAGTTCCACATGGCCGAGGGCGAATTCTTCCACGATCCGGAGGAGAAGGGATACCCCCGGTTCGATAAATACAGGAATTGGGAAGCGAACCTGATAGTGAATGAAGATCCCAAAAATACCAAAAGAACGACCCTGGGAGAGGCCGTTGCGAACGGGATAATAGGATCGGAGGTTCTGGCTCATTTCATGGGGGTCACACTTGATTTCATCCTGCGGGTGGGAATCCCCGAAAATGAGGTCAGGTTCAGACAGCATCTGAAGTCGGAAATGGCTCACTATGCAAGGGACTGCTGGGACCTTGAGGTGAACACATCCTTCGGCTGGATAGAGATGGTCGGAATAGCCGACAGATCCGCTTATGATCTTACCCAGCACTCCCACGGCTCCGGGAACGATCTGAAGGCCCAGAGAAAGTTCTACGAACCGCTGATCAGGAATGTAAAACGGGTTCGGGCAGACATGAGTTCTGTCGGACCCCTTTTCAAAGGAAAGGCCGGGGAAGTGATCGAAATACTGGAATCGCTGGATCCCGATATGGCGGGAGATCTTGTCGACAGAAAGAAACCGATCCCCATCGAGATCCAGGGGGAAAAATTTGATGTCCCTTATACTGCAGTCTCCGTCATCGAGACGAAGGAGAGGGTCCATACCGAGGATTTCGTTCCCAACGTGGTCGAACCGTCATTCGGTATCGACAGGATCATGACCGCGGTCCTCGAGCATGCATATGACGAGGCGGCTTCCTCGCCAATGACCGACGGTGAGGGCTCCGATGGACCCTACCGGGTCCTAAGGCTTGAAGATCGGATTGCGCCCATCAAATGCGGTGTGTTTCCGCTACTCAACAAGGACGGCCTCCCGGAGATAGCCGAGGATATAATGGAAAGGATGAGAGAGACGGGCATTCGATCCTATTACGATTCCTCGGGATCCATCGGCAGGAGATATGCCAGGATGGATGAGATCGGGACTCCCTACTGCATCACCGTGGACCATGACACCAGGGAAGACGACAAGGTTACCATCAGGGACCGGGACACCGGAAAACAGATAAGGATCCCGAGAAACGCCTCCGGCATGGTCATTGAATCCATGGTGTCCGGCCAGAGAGAGTTCGAATCATTCCTCTAGTCTTTTTTCCTGAGATACTTGATGAGAGCAAAGGGCATACCGATGATCATGCCGATGAAACTCAGCACGAATCCCACCACTATTATCCATCCCATCATATCGAATATTGTTCCCAGAATCGGAAAAGGCCAGGACGGTGCGATCCTCAATATTATGACGATCCAGATGAAAATCCCTCCGAGGACCGCGATCAAACCCCATACTGCGTTCTTGAAATCCTGTTTTGACGGCGCTAGTGCGATGGTAAGAGAGGCCGAGATCAACAGATAAATAACGAACCAGTATGCCGAGAGATCCACGATGTTCCTATAGATCATCTCGAAGGAGGATCCTATGGTGTTCAATATCACGGATCCGACATTACCGTCGAGATCGGGTTCCCAGATTATCTCGCATCCGAGGAACTGATCGAACATGAGGCCGAGCAGGATCAGGACCAGCGGTATCCCGATGAACGGAGCCATCGAAACAAACGCCTGCCCCAGCACGCCTCCCTTCGGCTTCCCGTGAGTAACGGAGCCGCCGGTTTTTGACATGAGAACGACCTTCGTAACCTTGGCTCCCGTTATCTTGCATGCTGCGTAGTGGCTGAGTTCGTGTATCATGATTCCCGGTGCGGCGAATACGAGATATACGTATCTTGCCATGGAATACATCCACATTCTATCGAGGAGATAGCTCAGAAGTATCAGGGCGCCGAAGTAGAAGAGTATGTTCAGGTATTCGGCAAGCATTCGATTTCCAATGTTCGTATTCTGATAAAAAGATAATGCAAATTAAAATGAAAAATCGAACGCGGAGGGAATACTCCGCATTCGGACTATGAATCACCACACCCTCAGAGATCGGGTGTTCTCTATCAGATTGAAGTATTTAGAGAAGGAAACGACTGAATGCTTTAAAATTTTTATATATAAATAAAAAAAAGGGGGCCGAAGCCCCCTAAGAACGGATAATTCCACATCCTGTCCTAATCCATCTCTACTTTTCCGTTGTTGATATCTATCTCGGTCTCCGATGCCCTCTTCACCTGGACTCCCTCGTAGGCCTCCAGAAGCGTATCCTCCATGTTCTCCATGTCGGGTTCCTCAATGTCATATTCAAGGGTCATCGAACTCGAATCGACCATCTCCTCCTGAGGCGGCAGGGCTCTCGCCGGTCCCGGAGGCTCATCCGGTACGGCCGGTATTCCCCTGCCGTTACCCGGGAAGGAATCCCTGTCCGTGGGATCGGAATGACCGCGGTATTCGTTGTCGTTGTCCTGATTGTCGTTATCGTCGTCCTCCTGGGAATCCAGCAAACCGTTGAGGTTCGTATCCTTCTTCTCGGAGTACATCTTACCGCGGTAGAAATCGGGATTGCCCGTAGTTGGATTCAGACCGGTCGGGATAAAGACCTTGCGGCCGTTTCCATACTTCCACAGATCGAAGGAGTCGGCCCAAGGATCCCACTTTGTCTCGTTGTCGACCGCCTCGTAGATGTAGCACTCCTTTCTGTTCCAAGCCGATCCGTTGAACAGATCCTCCCAACCCTTCGGCAGGGTATCGTTATCCTCGAACTGCTGAATGTCCGAGGCATTGCCGATATAGTCGGTAACCCATACCTCCCAGCCGTCAGGCATTCCGTCATTGTCAGAATCATATCCACCCTGTATATTATAGTCCAGATCCCTCGGTGCCGGTGATGTGGTGATCTCGTTTATTCCGTCCCTGTCGGGATCGAGTCCGAACTGGTATTCATAAAGGTTGATCCACGGGAAGTAGTAGAAGATCAGCTCGTACCTCTGGATCTCGTTGTTGTATGTATAGAATGAATAGATGAAACCGTCGTGATCCGCATCGAGGGCCCAATCGTTGGGATCGAGGGGATCGAGGATCCATGAATACTTCCTCTTCTCAGGATTGAATATGGGAGAACCGCGGTTCTCGTCCTTAAGTTCCCAGCCGTCCGGCATTCCGTCCCCGTCCGTATCCCATTTCAGGGGATGGGTGCCGTTCTCGAACTCCTGAAGGTTCGTGAGCTCGTCGTGATCCGGATCGTCATAAACATCCGCACCGATCAGAGGATTCACCATCCAGAAGAAACCGCCTTCGGAGAGCTCTGCCCAGTAATTAGTCATGTAGAGCCTGTCGTACTGCTGGATCATGAATTTCGTTTCCTCGGATTTGATGATCTTTCCGAAGCGGTACTCCCAACCGTCGGGCAGTCCGTCCTTATCGGTATCGTACTTGGTCGGATTCGTTCTGTCCACCACGGACCAGATGTCCCCTAGATCCTCGTCGGAATAGTCTCCGTCGCCGTTTGCATCGTAATTATCCGAGGGATCGTCGTCCTTCAGCGGGAAGAAGTCCACCGTGTTCTCCAGACCGTCCTCCATACCGTCCTTGTCGGTATCGGGATCGTTGGGATCGGTGATCCACTCCCTGTAATTCGGGATCCTGATGAGCTCGTCGTAATCCGACATCGTGTCATGATCGGAGTCCTTCTCCTTCGGATCGGTCCTGATGGTTCCGAGAGTCGATCTCTCCCAGAGTAGGGTTGTATCTATGCCGAAAAGCTCATCCACATCCAGCCATCCATCCAGATCCGTGTCTGGATTGGTGGCATTGGTCGGTTCGAATAGAAGGTATTCCATTCCATCCTCGCCTTCGTCTATGTAACCATCCCCGTCGTCATCGAACCCGTTGGGGGGAAGCTTCTCCTTTGTCTGCCCTCTCGTCTCCTCCCAATCATCCAGGGTTCTTGACAGATTTCCCTTCTGATTTATCTCCTCCGATCCGCCGAAATCGGCATCCGAATCGGCCAACGTCGCATTAGTGTAATATGTGGCAGCGATCTCCGGATCGGAGAAATAGCTTTCTCCAATCAGTTCGCCCGGTCTGCCGATCTTAAGCTCCTCACCGTCGGTGAGACCGTCCCCGTCCGTATCAGGAAGGTTCGGATCAGTGGAGGTGGGATACTGTACGGTTCCCAGGAACTCCTCGAGATTGGTCATGCCGTCGGGTTTCGGAGTGTAGACGAGTTCACCGTCCGTCAGGTTCCACCAACCGTCGTTGTCATCCTCATCATCGGCGATCATCGGGGTAACCGTGAAGAATGTATAGTAGCCGTCGGATATCCTGTCCTCCAGGTCCTCCCTTGTGTTCAATGCCTTTTCCCTGGAGATGATCTGGGCGTTGTATGCCTCCCAACCGTCCAGCATGCCGTCCCCGTCGGTATCGGGATTCTTGGGATCTGTCTGGAACCACATGTTCTCCTTGTTCGGGAAGGCATTCTCCAGATAATTGGGGAGCCCGTCCTGATCCAGGTCCTTGAACCTGTCGGTCGAATTCAGCGGGTTCAGACCGGTCTCCAGCTCCCATCCGTCGAACATGCCGTCGCCGTCGGAATCCGGGTTGTACGGACAGGTCTTGTAATCGAGAATCCCGTCGCCGTTCCAGTCCACGGCCGACTTCTGGTAGAGCACGTTCAGCTCTATGAAGTCGTCCTGTATGTAGATCTGTCCCTTCAGGGCGTTGAAATGCGAGTCGCCGTCCGTATCCCATAGGAGGGGAGATGTATGATTCTGATACTCCTGGAGGTTGGTCAGGTAGTCGGGTTCGAAGATCTTCCTCTCGATCTTCTCCCCTCCGGTGATCGTGTATCCGTATCTGATGTCCATATCATATTTGGCGTCCGCCGGGTTCAGCGGGCTGATCAGGCCGGGAAGCCAGTCAACCTCGACTTCCTCTCCTTTGTCGTTCCTGGTAATAAGTTCGAGCTTCGGCCCCTCAAGCTGGGCCTCCAGGTAATTGTTGACCGATCCCTCCTGGACGGTTGTCAGGTCCTCGAGGAAGAACTCTGTATTGAACACAACGGAATAATGGGTCTCCCATCCGTCGTCTATTCCATCAAGGTCGGTATCCCAGAGAGAAGGATTGGTTGTAACGGGTTTGTAAACCTGGGGCAGGTAAGGATTGTATCTTAGATAATCATCGAACGTGTCCCCCTGCTGATCGGGTTCCTTCTTATCGTTCATGAGGCCGTCGGACGGATCATCGTAGAGGTGGAACCCGCCCTTCATACCGATCTCCCTCCAGTCGTCAACGATATTCATTCCCCCGAACACGGGATGGTCCTCGTCAAACAGGTTCTTAGTGAAATCCCACTCAACCCCGCCAACATACTCACGGAGATTGAAAAGCGCTTCTTCCTCGTCGATAATGCCGTTGTTGTTGGAGTCGAAACCGTCTCCGTCAGGGTTCTCGAAGGCATCGAAATTGTTCGGATCGATGGTGAGCCTTTCCGTGATAGGATTTGGTCGGCTGTAGAGAGCTTCCCAGCCGTCTTCCATACCGTCGGCATCCGAGTCCGGTTTGCTCCAATCGGTTCCGTATATATAATTTTCCTCGATATCGGATAGTTTATCGGGCCAGACTATTAGATCTCCGGTCCTTGTGTCCCAGTAATCCGAATCGGCTTTTTTCACACCGGCAAGATCTACCTGTGCTTCATCGTAAGGGATCTGGTTCTCAACGGATCTCACGTTGTCCCATGTCAGGAACATGATGAAAACCGCTCCCACCAGCGCGATAACAACGATTATCGCTATCAGCACGGTAAACTTACCCTTCGTAATATTCTCAAAAGTACTCGCCATCGAACCCATTTAGCAGCCTCCATATACTAGGTACCTCGGCTTATAATAACGCCATTGAATGTTCGTAACTTTATTAAATGTTTTGGAGCCAGGGGTCAGGATCAGACCGGGGATCATCACCGGATTTCCTTGCTCCTCGACCTTATGATTCCATTTTCCAGGTATATAATATTATTTCTCACATGAACAGGGAGACATCAAACCCTCTGGACATGCGGCTTCGGTTCAAATTTCCGGTTCGTCGGATCCGGGAGGTTTCGGCAGGGGTGGAAGCGGGGGAATCGATCCTGCGGTCCCGGTCTTCCCGGTGTCATCGGGTGCACCAGAGGCTTCAGGCTGAACCTGTTCACCGACAATCCCTTCCGAGGCAACCGGACCGCTCTCATTTCCCGGCATGAACCGGGCAAGGGGATCGGATTCCCCCATCGGATCGGATTGTATCTCCGAGGGAGGCTCCTGAAGGTTGAACTCCTCCGGTGAGTAAAGCTCGGGAGCCGCGTAATCCATGAACGGTTCGACCTCTGCCTGGTCCGGAGGTGATACCGGACCCCCGTAGCCAACTTCTCCGAAAAGTGCTGCATCGGGGGGCTGCTCTGTGTCCGAATACGGGACAGCCTGGACCTGGGATGTCGGCCCCTGCATGAATTGATCCGTGGACAGGACCCCGCCCTGATACATGTCCTGCCCGAAATGGGCATCCTGTTCCGGGGTTATACCTGCCTGCGGCTGCTGGTAAGAACCGTCCACCCCCGATGCCGGAGGCAGCTCTTGATATCCTGCCTGACCGGGCAGCTGCTGATATCCTGCCGCTCCAACGAGATTTCCGTCGACCGGAGAAGCAGCAACGGGCATTGCGATCACCTTGGGATTGTTCCTCTTCCTCAGCACCAGGAAAAGAACGAGGAATATGAATGCCAGAAGGAAGAACAATCCCCCCATTATCATCATGACAAGAGAGACCGTTGCATATTCAGGATCGGGATGGGATTCCGGGGATAAGGGATCGAATCCGCCGTTTACCTCTTCCCCGTCCTTGTATCCGTCCATATCGGTATCGGGATTGTTGGGATTGAGATAGACGCCGTTTTGTTCCCAGTAATCGAATTCTTCCTTGTTGAGCATTCCGTCCTGATCCGTATCTATCAGGGCGTCGCCGGGATCCGTCGGATCAAGTCCTGCCCTCTTCTCCCATTCGTCGAGCATGCCATCGTTATCGAGGTCGGGATCAACGGGAGGCGCGGTCAGGGTAAGGACCTTTTCCCTGACTTCCGAATATGCCTCCCCGTCGAATACTTTCAAAGATACGGAGAAAGCCCCCGCCGAAGGGAAAACGTGGGTTACGGTCCTCTTGTTGATTCCCGATACCTCGGGGGATCCGTCGCCGAAGTTCCAGATGTATATCAGCTCCTCATTCTCATCCTCGTCCTCGGCCTCGCTCGTGAAGAACACTACCGTCAGGTTCTGATCCTGTGAATTATATGAGATATCATTTGCCACGGGAATGTCGTTGACGTTCTGAATTACCACGCGGCATGTGCCCGTATCGTATTCCTGGGAAAGATCGACCACGGTCATCCTGATCTCCCATTCCCCTATCATGTCCTCTGATACCACCTCTATCTGAAGCCGTCCGGTATTGGGATTGAATTCCACCGCCTTGCTGGGCGTATACCGCGACAGCTGTCCCAGGTCGTAGCTGTATGTTATGAAATCGCCGTCATCCAGATCCGGATCCCCGCCGATCGGGATAATATAGAGATATTCACCCTCGATCGTTGATTTGAATTCGGGGACCTCGATGTACGGAGGATCGTTGATATTCTCGATATACATTGGGATCTGAAGGGAAGTGCTCAGACCCCTGGAATCGGTCACTGTAAGTGTGGGTCTTATCTCGGGGACATCTCCGTCCGACGTTATGAACCACAGCTCACCGGTCTCCTCGTCCCAATCGTAGTTCACACCCCTCTTTGCCGAGGCCAGGATGTCGCCCATATCCCAAGAATAGGTCAGATCGTCCCCGTCCACATCTTCCGCCCTGACCGGGATCTCCTCCTTGTCCCCCTGATAGAAATCGTATGTCGGATTCGGATTCTCCTTGATGAGATCCTGATCTATACGTGTGATCTCGGGGGGATCGTTGATCTCGTCAATCTCCAGTTCTACCACCATTTCGGCATATTTTGTGAAAGGGTCCGAACTCGGTCCGTCGGCTGCCCTGATGATAAATGTGTATTCGCCGTGAATATTTTCTTCGGGCCAAATGGTAAGGACGTTGTTGTTTTCCACGAGAGTTCCATTGGTAAGCTTTGCTGTGACGATATCTTCTTCCCGGTATGTATCACCCCATTCCCCGTTCTCGGTAAGAAGATCGTAATAGAAATCGGTCTCGGGTTCGTCGTCGATGAAGAGTGTATCCAGTTCGAGATATATAATATCGGTATCTTCCGGAACATTTTGGATCTTTTTCGGATCTTCCACCGGAAATGGGGCCTGATTATCATCCACCCTGGGACCGGGGAAAGGCCCCATGCCGGATGAATAGAAAAGTGCTACATCCTCACCGTCGCTTGCCGTGAAGTTGAATTCATGGAGTACATTGGCACCGATCGAAGCTCCGCTAAGGGTAACCCCGTATCTTACGCCCTTCGTGAAATCGAATTCCTGACCCTGAAGAGGTGCAAGGTTCCGGGCGAACTCGCCGTCCAGCCACAGCTCGATCCTCTTCGGTGTCTCGTTGTTCCGATCCCTGTACGTTACCGAGAACTCGAAAAGATCGCTGGAATCGCCGAGGAGCGGCTCGACCTTCCCGTCAAGAAGGGTCGGTCTGTTGTTCGGAATATCGGCCGAGATATCCAGATCCATCGTGTAGGCCGCATCCGCCTGATAGAAATCGGTGTATGTCTTGTAGTCGATATCCGGATCCAACTGGGAAATGCCGTACGCATGAATCCCGACTCCGATATATATCTCCGTGCAATTCTTGTAAAGATCCAGATAATAGGGCGATACCTTGGCGCCTCCTGCCTGAAAATCAGAGTTCTTGGAGATCCGATACACACTGGTTTGGAAGTTGGGACTTGATCGTGAGTTGTACAATATCATCAAATCGAGCTCCACTCCCCATGCGATGTTGTTGTACGCGTAATCCGGATTCGTCGCACCAATTGAGAATTTGAGGTCCATCTCGGTGGGATGAAGATCGGAAGGGGCCGAAACGTGATACCAGTCGTATGTATCGAGCCATTGGTCGAGGGTGCCGGAGATCGAGCTTTTCCCCGGATCCAATGAGGATGCTGATCCGATGTCGTTGTAGGAATCCCTCGGAGTGACCGATGAAATCGTTGCGGTTACGTTGTATCTGATGTTTCCCGAAATCGAGCCGCCTGTCGCATTATACGGGCTGAAACGGAATCCGTATGTACCAGTATAGGAAGCATGAACGGTGATCGTCTTCCATGTGGTGGGTCTTGTAACATCGTAGAACCCGAGAGAAAGAACGACCTCCTCGTTGGGGATTTCAGGTGTGAAGGCGAAGAACCAGATGATCAGGTAATCGTAGTCGTTCCTGACCTTGATGTAATTGGGTTTCAGTGTGAACTGATGAACCGGGCCGGAACCCCCGTCCAGATCCACCGAGAAGAAGTCATGATCGTTGTTGTTGGAGATGTTCCCGTGGATCTCGAAGATCGACATCGTGTTGCTTACCCGATCGGCCGATGACCATCCGTTATTGCTTTCGCTCTCCTCGATATATGGATATATCGATCTGGTGGGGACGGCGTCAGATCCAGCATCTGGTGGAGCCCCGCCGACTATTTCCGATTCCATCTCCCCGCCGCTGACAACCACCAAGGTCGAGATCAGCATGACGGCTGAGAGGAGCAATGACATGAAGAGCCTGGAGTATCTCATCTGCTATCCCTTCCTGGAAATGGATATACGGTGATCTATATAGGACGGGTTGTTATAATATTTACCCAAATACCATCGAATTTACGGTGTAACTCTCTTCAGGGTCCTGGGAAAGGGGATGGCGTCCTTGATGTTGTCCAGACCGCAGATCCACGAGATCAGCCTCTCAACTCCGAGGCCGTAACCCGAATGTGGAACCGATCCGTACCTTCTCAGGTCGAGATACCAGTCGTAGTACTCCGGCTTCTCCCCCTCCGCAATAAGGCTCTTCGTCAGGGACTCGACGGAGGTATCCCTCTCGGACCCGCCGATTATCTCGCCATACCCCTTCGGAGCGAGCATGTCGAAGCATTTTGCAACCGGACCGGGGGCATCGGCTTCCTCCTCGAGGGGTTTGTAAAATGCCATGGCCTCCTTGGGATACTGGATCACCGTGACCGGAGTGTCGAAATGCTCCATCAGCCTCTCCTCCTCGATGGTCCTCAGGTCCTTCCCCCAATCGATGTCCATCCCGCTCTTGTCCTTCAATATATCCAGTGCTTCGGTGTAGGTGATAACCGGCCACTCCCGGGAGATGATCGACTCAAGACCTTCAATGTCCGATCCCAGCAGTTCGAGATCCTCCCTGTTATACCTCAGGACGCTGGAAATTATGAACTTCACCTCCTCCTCCGCGATCCTTATAACATCCCGGTAGTCCATCCATGCGGCCTCCATCTCCGCCATCCAGAATTCCGACAGATGCCTGGATGTCTTGGATTTCTCCGCCCTGAACGTCGGGGATACGTCGTATATCTTCTCCAGGGAGAAAACGGCCGCTTCGGCATACAGCTGCCATGTCTGTGTCAAATACAGGATCCTGTCGTAGTATTTGACCTCGAAGAGAGTCGATCCTCCCTCAACCTGGTTGGGGGTGAAAATGGGAGGTGTGAACTCGTGATAACCCCGCTCCCTGAAGAACTCATGGATCGCGCCGGTTACCGTTGATCTTATCTTCAGGATCGAGTTCATCCTCCTCGATCTGATCCACAGGTGCCTGTTGTCCCTGAGGAACTCCTCGGATTGATCCTTGGTGATCGGGAACCTCTCGGCAGGCGATACGATATCGATCCCCGTGATGTGTATCTCATAGCCCCCCGGTGCCCTCTCATCCCCGTGAACGGTTCCTTTTATGATGAGGGAGGATTCGACTGACAGGTCCTTTGCCTTCTCGAAGGTATCCCTGCCGATGTCCGGTATGGATGCCACGCACTGGATGATCCCTGTCGAGTCCCTAAGGACGATGAAGACCATTTTTTTACTGCTTCTGATCCTGTAGATCCATCCTCTGAGTTCGACTTCCTTTCCGTCGTGACGGGGATCTTTTATCCCGGCTATGCTTGTCCAGTTCATGACCATCTCGCGTACCACCGTTGTGTTTGGGAATCGAGGTGATATGGGAATTATTATAATATATTATTCACCAAAGGAAAGTCCGGGTGAAGATACCGGCCAATTCAAACTCTTCTGGATCTTCGGCCGGGCGGCTTCCCTGCCTTCCGGGCTCCGGGTCCCTTATCCGGGGCATCCGGTTTTTCCGCCCTCTTCCTCTTCCCTCCGGAAGGTGGCCTCATATCCCCCGGATCCTCGCGTCTGGATCTCTCCCTGCCAACCAACGGAGCCGGTCGGCGCCGGAATTCCCGTGATTCCCTTGCCGCTTCCTCCAATCCTTCCTGCGTCGCTTTCAGCCTCGTGTAGCTCACAAATGTGTAAAAGAGGACCCCGCACAGGAATACAAAGATAATAGCGCCCAGGATCGTAAGGATGATCCAAAATGTAGTGCTGTCGGACGAGGAATCCTCGGTGGTCCCAACGACCAGAATGGATATCATTGTGATATTTCCGATATTTCCTGCTTCATCGACGGCCCTGACCTCGATGGAATTCATCCCCTTGGAGAAGTTGAAAAGATAATGCCAGACGGTTGAACCCTCGATCTCGATCCATTCGGTTCCGTTTATCCTTATCTGAATGATATCGACCCTGATATTATCATATGCCTCTCCCTCGATATTTATCAGACCCGGAGGATGTTTGCTTCCGGATTCCGGCGTGTTGATGATCACGACCGGGGGTTCGGTATCCGCTTCGGATTTCGGGTAGTAAATATAAGTGATGTACCGATATTCCGAATTTCCGGCGATATCGACGGCCTCCAGCGTCAGGTTATTGATTCCCACCGAAAGCGTTACCGTCCATGTCCAGACATCTCCCTCGGTGAGGCTCTTGAAATCACCTCCTCCCGATTTTCCACGGACCATGGAAAGACCGAACTCATCGTAAATACTGATCCTGATGGTCAATGCCGGATTCCTGACAGTGGAGCCAGGGGTCGGATCTATGTTATCGATGACCGGTGGCTCGTTATCGTAAATAATGATATGGCTAAGCTCGATTCCGTTATCCAGATCGTCGTATGCGGTTATATGGACCGGATTTGCTCCCGGGAACAGATCGATCACGATCGACCATTCGTCTGCAGCAACATCGGCGAGCAGTCCGTTCACGAATACCTTCGATCCGGGTTCGGTTCTCCCCCTTATCCTGAAGGATTCGAGATTGGTGGCGGACGGGAGATCGAACACTATCAGGTCAGGCGGAGTGTTGTCCACGATTACGGTCCCCTTCCATTTCGATACGGATCCCGCCCTGTCCTCCGCGGTCACGATGATCGTGTTCGCGCCCTCAACCAGACCTGTCAACAGATAACTGAACGTATCTCCGGTGAAAGGGACGTTCCCGCCGTTCACGAGGATCTTGACAGTGCTGAGGTCGGTCGTGCCGTTGACCCAGATGGAGCTGCCCCTGACCCTTGAGCCGTTCAGAAATGACCTGACATGGACCGGAGGGGGTATCGTATCACTGACCACCGTGATCTTGGTCTCTGCGGTATTGCCTGCCCTGTCAACGGCTTTGACCAAGATCTCGTTCATTCCTTCCTTGAGCTGGTAGCTTACGCTGAAAACTCCCCCCGAATGTGAAACCATATCCTGACCGACGTATACCTTGGCCTTGTCCTCGCTGCACGTGCCTTTCACGGTTATCGTGGACTCCTTGGTGTAATCGGGAATTATCGAGCGGTCCACCGTGATCTTCGGAAAGACCGTATCTATTCCGAACTCTATCATGTCAGATCCCGTGTTTCCGTCATCATTCTCGGCCGTTATCGAAATCACATGATTTCCGTCAGGCAGCGTGAGGTTGAGAACGAATTGGTCAGAAACCGTGATCTGTGCGGGGTCCAATCCGTCAAGTATGTAATCGATATTGGTTATTGGTCTCTCATCATCAACGGTTCCCATGACCTTCATGGAAGATGAAGGGAGCCAGCTTCCCCCGACCGGATCCGTTATATCCACAACCGGATTGGTCAGAAAAACGTTGATCCTTTCGCAGTAGGAATCGATCGTGGAGAAATCCTTGTATCTCTTAGCCCCTTGATAGACAATCGACAGATTATGGGGCTCCTTCTCCATTGATCCGCCCGAATCGAACTGGAATCTGACAACCGGATGGTCCAGAACATATCCCTTTTCATCCGTTGTGATAACCGATTCGACCTCATCTTCGAAATCCCTTATGGTCAGAACCGCACCCTCGGCGGGCAGACCTCCGTTGGTCATGACCTTGAAATCATGCCGGTAAGCCTCGTTGACCTCCGCCCCCGGATCCAGGATCATGATATCACCGGGAGTGGTATTGAGAAGAAACAATGAGCTCCTGGTCCCTGCGGGTTCGGTTATCTTGATCAGATCGTTTCCGGGCATGGGAAGATAGGAATCTATCAGCTCCATATCGGTGCTGTTGAGAATAACGGTCTCCTGGGATATCGATACCAGCAGGGATCTGCTCATCACCAGGGTAGATGACAGGGAACTGACAGCCGTGTAGCAGGAATCGAATATTGTATTGCTCAAAGAGGCCGATGAACGATTTAATTCAAGGGCCGATCCGAAACAATGCGTGAAATTCAGCCATTGGGATCGGAGCGTCGATCCGTTCATCAACTTCAATCCCGATCCGGACATTGAGGTTATCTCAACGGAATCGATATCGGCCGATCCGCTGTCTACAATGACTCCGCCGTAACCGTTTTCAACACGTGAATTCGTGATGTTGAAGAATTTCGTCTCGACCGTCAAACCGGTTCTCCAGGTGTCACCTATTGGAATACCGCATCCGGTTACGACGGTGCTGTCGATATTTACCACCGATCCGGATAATGCCCTGAAATGGTACCTCTTTTCGGCCTTCCCGGCCACCATGGAGTTGTTCCTCAACAGGAGAACGCCTCCGGGATTCACCGTTATCGATGAGAGGGTCCTGCCCGATCCGTTGAGGTACAGGTTCACATTGTCGAGAATAAGAGTGCCCTGTATTGATAGATTTCCGGAGAGGGTGATATTTCTCGAAGAACGGGTCACCAGACCGGTTACGGTCCAGTTTCCGATTATCTCCTCTTCATCAAATGCCCAAACGGAGATATGTTCCGATTCGGATGTATCATATCCCCCGGTAATGTCCGGAAACGCCGCGAACATTACAGATATGATCAGCAAAGCTGATGCGAAGCTGGCCGATCTCCCCACAAGAAATGCCATGGTTCGGAAATGAACACTGTTGTATTATAACTTTTCACAATTGAAATTTTCATTCCTTAATAGCATGATGGTCAGGCGATATCATCCACGGAGTGATCACTGGACCGGTGAATCCTGCACGTACTGATATTGTTCCCCGCCATATGCTTCCGGGGTAAGAGGCTGGGAATACTCCATATCGGTCGGAACCGCAACCGGTAACGCTTCCATGCTGACCGGCTGGAGTGATGTCATCTGCGCCACGGGAGCTGCGGGTTTTGCCGTATGTTTCGGAACACCTCCGATCGTGGCGGATTGTCCGAGATACTGATACCCAGCCATTCCGGTTGATTTGTATAGTTCAGCATACTGCTGAGGGGTGAAATAATACTTGGATCCGTCCGGTCCGAGGTATGCGTAATAGTACTCTCCCGCCGGAGTATAGAATGAGTTTGAGTCCGTGCTCTTTTTCTTCATCCGGTGGATCACGATCATGGTGGTGACCACCATTACGACGATCGCTATCACATCTACCACGAGGAAGATTGCCAATCCGATGGAGATCGTCGAACCGAGGAACTGAAAACCCGTTTCCTCCTCCACATGATCCACGTAATAATCTATCCTGATCCGGACAGTCGTATTGAACAGGTCGTAATCGTCGCCGTCCATATACGGATTGTCGATCACCAGGAAAATCTCCCCGTCCCGGTCGTTGACTATGTCCTTGTTGACCCTGTCCACAACGTCGTACTGGGAGTATATCGCCTTCTGGTTTAGTACATCATTCGTGTACATGTTGAAATTGTTGGCAATATATGCCTCGACGATAAAGAAATGGAATCTCCTGGGAGGGACATCGCTTTCCCTGTCCACCAGCGGTATGATGGTCAGATGGAGGTTGTCTCCCTCCTTCTCATATCCTTCCAGGACCATGTGGCGGTAATAGTTGGGAGGGATATCCATTTCTATTACCTTCACTTCAGCCGACTCACCGTCCTCCGCGGCGAACGTAGTGATGATAGCAAGTGATATGAATAGGAGGGTTATCATCGTTGGTCCGAACAGCCGCTCGCTTGCGCTCAAACTCTGACCTCCGGGCATAACCTCATCGGGATGCAGTTATTAATTATTATGTGAGAAACAACTGATCATCCGGAGCGGATTCGGCCTTTCCAGTATATTGTCGATTCCGGTCTGCCCATACAACGCCGCTGGATCGAGGCCGATACGAATGCGGTCACTCTGCCCGTTATTCTCTGCCGAAGAATCCACGCAGAACTGGGTGCATCTCCATCATCTGTTCCTTTCCGATCTCCTCGTAAAGGCGTATGATGATCCCGACTGTAAGCAGAACACCGGTTCCCGATGTGCTTCCCACGGTTCCGATCATGTCAGCCAGGGCTGCCAGCAAACCTACGAATGCCCCCGAAATCACCGTGACGGTGGGGATATACCTGTTCAGCACCTTTTTCAGAACACGAGGATCCCTTCTGAATCCGGGTATCCTCATACCCGATCTCTGGATCTGCTGAGCAACCGCTTCCGGCCCCATGTTCGTTGTCTCTATCCAGAACTTCGCGAAAAGTATGGATCCTACCACCATCAAACCGAGGTAAATGACAATGTGGAGAAGGACCTGATACCATTCATGATCTCCCACGTATCCCCGGTATCTGTCCCAGTTGATTAGCGGCAGCAGCCAGCTCTGGAGACCGTTTACCCTGGACACATACCATGCGATGCCCCCGCCCGCCGTGGTGGAGCCGGGATCGTAAAACCCTATCCTCCAGTTGTTTCCGATTATGGGAATGGTGGAAAGCCTCTCATGATTCCAGAGTAGAAGGCTGAACATGTTGACGTTCGCCAGAAGGGCGGACATCAGTATGACCGGTATGTTTGAGGCGTAGATCAGTCTTATGGGATATCTTCCCCTGGCACCCCTCGCCCTGGCATGGGATAACGGGAGCTCGATCTGGGTGCTCTCGGCATAGGCGACCACAAGGAAGATGGCAATTGTCGACAGCAGCGCCACCAGAGGATTCGGCGGACTTAGGAATATTGTCTCGAAGCCTCCGGCTGACAGATCCCGGAATCCGCCGCTCAGATGATCCAGGATGTACCAGGTTTTGGGGAGCGTTCCCGACGGAACGGCTCCCGGATCGGCAACCGGGAAATTGTACTTGGCCGCCGTCTGATCGCCCAGGGGTATCCATGAAAGGGTCCCCTGGAATATGGACTGTGAAACACCGGCGGCAATGAACATCGATATTCCCGATCCGATACCCCACTTGGATATGACCTCGTCCATCAGGAATACCAGATATGAACCGAATACCAGCTGGACTATGATGACTATCTTTCCCCAGCCCTCACCGATATTTCCCATGATCTCCCCGCTCTGTGACGGTTCGAGGTATCCGTATACCTGGGGGATCGCCTCGACGAAGATCATGACGAGAACGAGGATCTTCTGGACACCCTGATAGATGGCTTTGTCATCGCTCTTTGTCAGATCGAGGTTTATTATCTTGGCCCCGGAGAACAGCTGCATGATGATCGATCCGGTCACTATCGGACCGATACCCAGATGCATAAGGGAGCCGTTGGCTCCGGCAAGGATGGCCCTGAATTCGGAGAATATGTCCAGGGTTTCCCCGGATATGCCGTAGAGGGTGACGTTGCTCAGGAAGAAATACAGAATCAGTATCCCAAACGTCCACATCATCTTGGTCCTGAACCTTACGTGGCCCTCGGGTTTCTTGACCGCCGGCCATTTGTCCGCGATGGCCTTGAGACCGTATAGTTTGGATCCCTCCCCGGCATATGTAACCATCATGCCTATGAGGAAGAAGATGATGGCAATGCCGAGTGCAAGTAATATGAATAGGGCAATGTTTCCGGCCTTTTCAAAATCGACTTCATCCCAGAAACCGAAATAGACGATGGCCATTACAACTGCGAATGCCAGAACCACCCAGATTGCCTTGTTGTAATTTCTTTCGACGGCCATAATACCCAACACCGGATGTCATACCCTGGACAGATTAAACCCCGTATCCTTTCTTGTTTTATAAGATTAATCGTGGAGGCCATTAAGACCCGGTCACTCCTCCCTGATCGTCACCGTTCCTCCGGCCTCTTCCACCTTCTCGACGGCCTTGGCGGAGGCCTTCTGTGCGATGATGTGAACCTTCATGTCTCCGATGGATCCGGTTCCCAGGAGTTTCGTGTATCCCAGCTTGTCGATATCGACGTCGTAACCATCTCCCTTCTTCTTGGCGGCTCCCGCCTCGACGAAACGGTTGATCCGCTCCCTCAGAGTTGAGAGATTCAGGCCGATATCGGCTTTCACAACGGACTGAGGCCTCTTGAAGCCGTGTCGTCCGAAGTAATCCTTTCCGTAGTATTTTATCACATGAATATAGCGATGCTTGTGGTTGCCTGCCATACCGCGGCCTCCCCTCTTACCTGCTCCCCTCCTGGCCTTGATACCGTGACCGTGTGTCTTCTTTCCCCGCATCTTGTTGGTTTTCTTCTCAGCCATGGACTTCACCTCACAGCATCCTCTGGAGAAGCTTGTTTATCTCGCTTCCCCTGTATCCGAGTGCACCGCCAACGGAATAAGCCCTCTTGATTCCCTCGTATCCTCCTTTTACCGGAGGTGCGAGACGAAATACGGGTGTTATCCCGGGCAGCTGCTTCAGCTCGTAATCATCCTTCGCAATGGCTTCGGCCATCTCCTTTGCATTTTTGAAATCACTGTTCCTTTTAATGTAGGCATCAGTGAGTTCCTCGTCACCGTCCAGCCTTCCTCTCTCGCTTAGGAGTTTGGACATTACATCGGGTTCTATCTCTCCCCAGGTAACATAGTCCTTGGCTTTTTGAAGCATGCCCCTGTAAACCGGATTGTCGGGTATCACCACACAGTGATTGACCCTGTTGAGTCTCAGGAATTTGAGGGTCTCCCTTATTTCGGGTTTGATATTCAGAGTCCCCCTTACCCTGACCACGGCGATACTCATTCCTGCTCACCTCCGATCTCCTCTTCGGTCTGCACCACAGCCACCGGCCCCGACAGATGTTTGAGCTCGATTCTCTGGCTTTCCTGGACCTTCATCAGCGTTATCTTGTTGAGAGCGTCCATCACCGCTTTGGCGTTGTTTACGGTCGTCTTGGTCTGTCCTCTTGAAAATCCCCATGCATCGTGTATTCCCGCCAGTTTCAGGATCTTTTTCGCTATATCTCCGACTGCCAGGCCTACTCCCCTCGGAGCAGGTCTCAGGGTAACGAACGCCGAACCCGATTTTCCCTCGACCTTATATGGAAGGCTGTGGGGATTCATGCACCCGCACTCCCATGATCCGCATCCACGCACCAGCTCGATCATGTTCAGTTTGGCATTATCAATAGCCTTCTTGATCGCCGGACCGACCTCCTTGCCTTTGGCGGCACCGAGTCCGACATAACCATTGCCGTTCCCCACGACAACGGTAATGGAAAACCTGGTTCTCCTTCCCGAGTCAGTCATCCTCTGAACCATGTTGACCTTGAGGACCTCGTCCTCCAGAGAGTCTCCCATGATTGTGTCAACGATCTGGGGTTCCCTGAGAGGAAGACCTGTCGCCAGAGCGTCCTTCATCGTCCTTATCGATCCGGATTTCACGAGCTTTCCCAGCTGAGTTTTTGGGACCCATTCCTCCTCTTCGGTATGTCTTCCCCTGCCTCTGGATCTTCTCCCTCCTCTTCCGGTTGATCTTTCCCCGGAGTCGCTTTTTTCCGAAGCCCTCCCGGTATCCTGATCCTCTTCCTCATTTTGGTCAGGATTTTCCTGATCTTTCGGGATCTTCTCCTCTTCCTCGGAGGCGGTTTTCACATTTTCTTTTTCGGCGCTCATATTCACATCTCCAGAATCTTGGCCTTCATGGTCTCGAAGGCGTCATCGAACTTCTTGTCTTTCTTTATGGCTCCCTTTATCCTGCCCTCGTTCGGGAACATATGCTCCCCGTGAGGTATGGACATGCCCGCATCGAGCATTCCCTTCAGAACTGCGAACAGGCGGTTGCCTTTGGTAGGGACGGTGATGCCCATGTCAAGGACGGCTTCCTGCACATCGGCTGACATTGCCCTCCTTCCGGCGATCAGGCCTGTCAGATAGGAGGCTGACGTATCCTTCAGAGAATAGGTCCAACCCAGTTTCCTCAGATCGTTGTAGCTCGCCTGTGCCACGATCCGATCTCCTTCCGGATAATAATCAACCATCTGGACACTGATCCCCGATCCGCTTTTTCTGACAACAGCCCTGGTCTTTCCCGACCTGAGAAGTCCCAGGCGCTTTCTGTAATTTGTCTTTCCCTCCCTTCTTCTTCTGAAGGGAACATGATATCTGGGTCCTGTTGCCATATCACTTCACCTCCTCTGCAGGAGTCTTCAGGAATGCCTTTTCGGCCTCCATGTGAGCTTTCATGTGGGATACGGATCTGAACATACCTCCGGAGGCGTGTCGATAGTACTGCCTGAACTTATCCCGCGAGATGACACCGTCGGCCCTGTATTCCATCAGAGTTCTCCTGATGGGCCTTATGGTGGATATCCACCTCCTCTTTCTCGGGAACCGGGCATACTTGCTGCCCTTTCTGGATCCGTGTCCTTTTCTCTTGCCAACAGCCTTCTGGGATGCCATCTTCTTCTTCCTGCCGGATGATATTCCCTTCTTCTGCTTGGCCCTGATAATTCCCTCATCCACGAGTTTTCTGATATCCTGCCTTGTCACGGCCTCGGAAATCTCATCGATGTTGTTTGGATTGAAATATACCCTGTGAATCCCGCATTTCATGACCTGGCTGGCCATCCTCTTCTGGTTGGATAGGTCCATCAGAGACCACCTCTGTTAAGCACTCTTATCTTCTTCTTATCGGCCTCTTCAACGATACCGCGCCTTTTGCGGATTCCCACGGTCGATCCGATCCTTATCGCCTGGACCTTGGGATCTATTCCCTCGATCTCACTCCTGTTGTGGACCAGAACTTCCTGGAATCCCGATGGATGATATCCCCGAACTTCGGCGGGTTTTCCGAATCCGGCCCTTACCTTCGGAGCCCTGTATTTCAGATTCTTCCTCGTCTTGTTCGATACACCCCTGGGTCTCTTCCAGTTCTCTCCGAGCCTTTTATACCGGAACCATTCATTTCTGCGGAATTTCGGCTGCTTCACTGCCCTCTCCTCGCGCTTCTCCAGAAGCTCTCTGGTTTTTTCATCGAGCACCGGTTTGATCTTGACGGGCCCGGATTCGGATTCAGCCTTTTTCTTGGCGGTCTTCTTTTTCTCCTTGACCACCTTTCGCTTCTCCTGTTCATCCTTCTCGGATTTTGCCGGTTTTTTATCTTCCTTCTTCGGGGTCTTCTTGGTTTCCTGCGATTCCTTTTTTACCGTTTTCTTGACGGGAGGAGCCGCCTTCTTATCGACAGGCTTTTTCTCACCTGTCTCCTTCCTGACGGTCTTCTTTTCGGCGGGTTTTGCCTTCTTTTCCACTTTCTTCTCCTTCTCCGCCATGATCACTCACCCCTGTTAACGAGATATATGCCGTCCTGGAAGACCCTGGGATCGTAATTCCTCACCACAGTGGCCTTCTCGATATTCGCGGCTGTCTGACCTACATGTTCCTTGTTTATTCCCTCGAGAACGATCGAATCACCGGAGATCTTTACTGTCACATCCGGAAGGATATCCGCCTTTCTCGGATGCCTCTCACCGAGAAAATTCTCGATCACCAGCTCGTTGCCCTTTACCGATGTCTTTACGGGGAAATGAGAGAATATGATCCTCATCTTGTAATGGAATCCCTCGGTTACTCCTATCATCATGTTGTTGGCATGGGAGGCCCAGGTTCCAACGAGTCCCAAATCCCTTCTCCTCGGTTTGTCGCAGTGAACGACTATACTTCCGTCCTTCTCGATGGACATCTTTATGTAAGGATGAGAGAACTCTCTTTTCAACTCGCCTTTTTTTCCCTTGATGATTAGTACATCGTCTTTGATACTGGCCTGGACTCCCTCGAGGATGGGGACCTCCTTGTCTATTACATCGAGCTTTGCCATATCCCTCACCTCAGTATACAAAGGCCAGAAGCCTCCCTCCGGTATGGTGGTCTTTCGCCTTGTCATTTGATATGACACCTCGTGTGGTGGTCAGTATCAGAACGCCGAAGTTCTGAGCAGGCAGGAACCTTGCCTCGTACTTTTCCATATCCTGCCTCTTGACGGCGAACCTGGGTTTGATAACCCCGCAGTCGTTGATATTCCCGTTGAGGTATACCTTGAACCATCCGGCTCTTCCGTCCTCCACATACTCGAACTGCTTTATGTATCCGTTCTCCTGGATCACTTTGAGAACCCTTCCTATTAGCTTGGAAGCGGGCCTTACATCACAGGTTGATTTACCCGCTCTCTGTGCATTCTTGATGAGGGATAGGGCATCTGATAATGGATCGTGCTGCATATTTTCTACCTCCTCAGGAATATTTCTTGAATCCTATCTCAGGGGCTAGGTCCCTGAAGCATTGTCTGCAAAGGTGCATGCCGTTCCTACGGATTATGCCCCTTCTCCTACCGCACCGATGGCAGCCGATCTTCCTGCCAAAAGTCTTCTTGACCGTATCACTCACGGGACCACCACCTCAATATTGAAGTTGTCCTTGACGAACTGGATGGATTCCTCCCTGGTCACCCGATGGGATTTTGGTATGTGCCCCTTTGCTTTTTTCCTGTGGGCGACCCTTTTTCCCTGTCTGTAAAGGACCACGTTCACATCCATCCCGAAGATTCCGATATCGGGATCATATTTCATCCCCTCGAAATCAGTGTAATCGGAAATTCCGAAGGAGAAGTTACCCTCCGGATCGAAAGAGTATTTCATGATCTTGTTCTGCTTGACCCAGAAGGCCTTCTTCAGGAACTTGACCGCATCTTCCCTTCTCAGTGTTACCTTGACCCCGATGGGCATTCCTACCCTGATACCGAGATCCCTGTTCGTGGTAGTTGAAAGGGTCTGGGTCGGCTGGTGATTCGTGATCAGTTTGATGACCTTCTCGGCCCTGTTCAATTTCTCACCGGCCTCGCCGACACCGATGTTAACGACGACCTTCTCTATCCTGATCTCCCTCATGGGATTCTGTTTCGATTCGGAACCGGCACCGTCACTCATATGATGCTCACCTCCGCTGATCCTATCTCGGAGGTGGTCTCGCCCACCACGAACACGTAATCCATGATAGTGCTGAATCCCTCGTGGAACTCAACCAGATTCGGGCCGGGATTCCTGGTCTTTTCCGTCTTCTTGATCTTGCAGATTGAGCCGATATGGGCCCCTCCTGTAAGGAGGGCCAATGAATCCTCGGTCAGCTGGTACTTGGATATGATCTTGAGATCCGGGAGAGATATCTTGAGAACGTCTCCGGTCCTGTACTCGTCTTTTTTGACGAGTATGTTCTTTCCGTCATGAAGATTCAGCTGGACCTTCCCTCCTTTCACGGTGGTCTTGTTCATCACCCTGACCAGTTTCCAGGATGCCTCGTTGGATTCGATCGGTTTCAAAACGATCTGGCCCCTGGGATTCAGCATGACCCTGAAATGCCGGTCTATTCCGGTTACGGAAATAACGTCCATGAGACCGACGGGATGTTTGTAGTTGATCCTTACCCTCCCATCGACCATGACGTCCCTGTTACCGAGTATCTTCCTGACCTCAGCCGAGGTCTCCCCGAGTTTTGCGATATCCCTCAACGCGATGAGCAGCGGCATCGAGGATTCCCCGGTATGCGGACCGGGGGAGGATTTTACCGCCCATATGTTCTTCTTTCTGGGTATTACCCAGGTCCTTGGTGCGGCGTATCTTTTCAAATGTTTCGAGTTTCTGGTCATATCGATTACCTCCTTAATCCTCCGAAAGCTGCTTGAACCTCTCCTTCCTCACCGAATCGGAAAGGTCCAGCTTGGTTATCACAAGGTTCGAAGGGTCGAACCATAGGGGGACCTCCTTGTTGTCCGATTTCTGGATCAGGGCTTTCTCAACTGCTACCTTTCTTCTCTTCGTATCAACCTGGGAGATCTTGCCCTCGTGACCGGACCTGCTCCCGCGTATGATCCTGACGGTATCGCCTTTTCTCAAAGCGACCCTTTTGACCCCAGAGTCACCGTACTTGTTCCTTTCCAGGGGTGCCACCATCTCCTTGTTCCTTCGGTGAAGGGGTGCGTTAGCCCTGTCCCTTGTCTGCTTTCTGGGCTGTTTTGACTTCGTATTCATCGTCATACCTCCCTCATACTATCACGGATGCTGTGGCGGCAATTCGCGACCACCTCTCCGCGGCTTCCTTTGCTACCGGACCCTTGATATCGGATCCCTTCGTCTCACCCGTCGGTGTGGTAAGCACCACAGCGTTATCCTCGAAGGATACCATGAGGCCGTCCGGTCTTCTGAAAGGCCTTCTCTGTCTGACTATCACGGCGGGAAAGAGCTGTTTTCTCAGCTCCGGGCTTCCCTTCTTGACGGAGACCAGCACCATGTCGCCTATTCCGGCTGACGGGACCCTGCGTTTCGTGCCATGGTATTTCAAAACCTGTATGATTTCCACGACCTTGGCCCCGGTGTTGTCCACGCAGGGTATCTTCGATCCTATGAGAAGACCCCTGGTCTGATTTCCGGCCAATCCCTTCATCTCAGATCCTCCCCAGAATAACGAAATTGGTACCCTTGGACAGAGGCCTGCACTCCATTATCTTGACCATGGATCCGACCTCCGCATCTATGCACGGAGGGCAGTGAGCGAGGTATCTGGAGGTCCTCTTCTCGTACCTCTGGTACTTCTTGATATAATGCCTCCTTTCCCTCTTCACAACCATCGTGTGGTTCATCTTGTCTGATACCACCTGGACATCGAGTATGATCCCCCGAAGAGACAGCTGCCCGTGAAATGGGCAGTTGGGATCATCGCACGATTTGACGGGTGGTTCCATATCGATCCCAAGATCCCTCGAAGGGGCCTTCTTTTCCTTTTTGACCTTCCTTCCCTTACCGGGTTTTACGGGAAGCGCCTTTTTCTTGACGGGCAGGGTTTTCTTCTCCTGCACTGTATCGATCTCCGCCGCGGATTCTGTCTTTTTGGTTACTTTTTTGGCCTCGGATGCCTTTGGCTGCTTCTTTTCCGGAGCCGGAGCCGATTCAACTTTTTCCTCTTTCTTTGCCATTTCCAACCACCTTGTGCGCATATTGATCTTAAACTTCTGGCTGATTCTCGGTTGATGACCGGCCGCGTCCGACGGGGGCCCTCAGGGGTTTTCTCTCGCACCTCTTGGTGCGGTCCTCCGGCCGGAAGATGATCGAGTCGCCCTCGATCGTCATCCAGACCGATTCTCCGCCGTTTGAGACCCTTATTCTTAGACGCGATCCTTTTTTTGCCACCATCTTCTTCAAACCCTCCGTATCCACGAGGAACATGTTCCTGGTCTCGTCGATTATCTGACCGGAAACGCCAACAATTCCGGGATCGGTTGCCCCTCTAATGTCTGTTTGAGCCAGAACAGGTTGCCGCCGAGTCGATCGGTCTTCTCGACGATGTCCTCGTCAAGTGGGACATCTCTCCCCACCCAATCACCGATGCGCATGGGAAGCGCCGCACCCAGCGTGCCATGGGCTAAGGGAAAGCCGCCGCTCACCGAGGCG
>JBLIRG010000037.1:0-33100 GCA_049472195.1 Thermoplasmatota archaeon | reverse complement strand
TAAAGGCGTCGAGGCCCGCGGACGCGTCGGGTTGCAGTTCAAGTGTGCTCATGGTGGCTACTCCGCTGACGATCGTCTCTGAAAACGGCTCGGGCGGCAGGGGGTAGGTCCCGCTGTCCTTGAGGGACGAACCCGCTGCGTCGTTGAACGAGGCCCACGACACGCGGATCGTCCCTCGGGGGACCCGGCCGAGGGCCAGGGTCACCGTGGACCCGGAGGGCGAGGAGATCGCATCGTCCGTCACCCACGGTATCGGATTCATTCTCGGAACGGTCGAACTGATCCTCCTGGTGGTGTTTTCATCCCTTTACGGAGATGCATGGACGATCGTCAGCTGTTCGATCTTCGGGGCGACGATAGTTATGATGTATGCCATGTCCACCCTCTATCACGGTCTTCGGGGCCGCCGGGTCAAGCATATCTTCAAGATCCTGGATCATTCCTCCATATTCTTTCTGATCGCGGGAACCTACACTCCGTTCACCCTGGTTTTCCTCAGGGGCCCGTGGGGTTGGACCCTGTTCGGAATCGTCTGGGCGGGATTCATACTCGGCACCGTTTTCAAATCCCTGGCGGTCAAGAAGATGAATATTCTCTCCACGGCAACATACATCATAATGGGATGGGGGGCCGTTATCGCCCTGAAGGAGCTGATAGACAAGGTCCCGCCGGGAGCCCTGATCTTCCTGATCCTCGGGGGATTGATGTATACGATCGGTGTGCCGTTTTACGCCATGAAGAAAATACCGTTCAATCATGCCGTATGGCACCTCTTCGTCCTCGCTGGCACGACATTTCACTTCCTGTCCGTATTCCTGTACGTGATCCCGGGCCATGCGTAACAAACGGCAAATTTTATCATTCAATGATCCTATCTTCGATGGGGTTGACAGTTAATTGACGGGAATGAGAGGCGGGATCCGGAGAACGCTCCTGATCTCGTATGTATTGATCACATCGATCCTGCTGACAAGACCCGGCGGGATCACCGATGGCTTGGAGGATTACACGGGTGATCATACGGACGCTTATGTGACTACCTCGGGAAGCCTATCCCTCAATCAGCCGGATGAGGCCCTCTTCACCCTCGATCCCTATTACGACGGCGAATGGAGATACTTCAGACTGGAAGGCCTGATAGGCAGGTTCAACGGTTCCAGCAACTCATCTCTTCATCTGTCGATCGAGAACAAAGGTGAGCAGACCGGGTTCATCGACACCAGGGCCACGGTTGATTACGAATCGGACGGTGCGTTGGAGGTCATCATCGATTTTCCCAGGTATGAGATCAACGTGAACAACGGAAGCAGAATCGACATCGATCTGTTTCCCGAAATGATCAGTGGGGAATTCGGGAACATCACCGGGGGCGTCATACATCTGATGATCAGGCAGGAGGCAAAACCGAATTTCATGCCCGCAATACACATCGGGGCCGGCAGTTATCTTAGACTCCCCATCGACCGCGATTTCCTCATAGCCGATGCGGGGGATGACCAGGTTACCAGGGCGGGAATCAAGGTGAAATTGATCGGGGATGCCTACAATCCTTTCGATAGGGAGCTGACCTATCGTTGGGACCTCGATCTCTCGGACGGATTGGAATGGGAGGCCGAGGGATACTCGATCGAGCATGTCTACACCGGAGAGGGGCGGTATATCGCCACATTGAATGTGTCAGACGGGACACAGTACTCCCACGATCAGGTGGCCGTCAGCGTCTTTCCGTCCTCTCCCCCGGTCGCCGCCCCGGGAGGAGACCGGACCGTTTACAGAAACGACACCATCAGACTCGACGCATCGGGATCGTTCGATCCGGACGGGGATCCCCTCACCTTCAAATGGATCCTTCCCGATGGTGCTGTGGAATCCCGGATCCAGATAACGCTGAGGCTCCCCGAACCGGGCATATTCGGGATCATACTCAGCGTTAACGACGGGTACTTCACCACCAATGCGACTGTCAACATCACGGTGAAGAACAGGCCTCCTGTCGTTCTGAACATCGACTACGGGATCCCTCGTATCGGCCATCCGATGACCTTCAACGCTTCCATGATATCCGATCCTGAAGGGGATCCTCTGGTGGGCTATTACTGGGATTTCGGGGACGGAACCACCGGGGAGGGCAGGACAGTGAATCACACATACCTTGAATCCCGGTATTTCAGGGTCAAACTGAACGTCTCCGACGGATACGAGAACGGATCGGGATACGTGGACTTCTGGATACCCGAGAATGAGGGCCCAACGGCCGTTGCAAAGGACGATTTCATCCATACCTGCGTTGGAAAGAATGCTTATTTCTTCTCCTACGATTCGACCGATCCCGATAATCATGCTCTCAACTATACATGGGATTTCGGGGACGGAGCGACCGGTTACGGTTTCTTCGCAAAACACATCTACGACGCCGAAGGGACCTACAATGCCACCCTGATCGTCAGGGATAACGTCGGAAATGAATCCGGGGACGAACTGGTTGTATACGTCCACGACCGGGGGAGATATTATCCCGATGAGGTCCGGATCGCATCGGTTTTTACCGGGACCTTCGGAGTTCTGCCTTCAGTCGAATACTTCCTTCTATATTACGATCATCACTCGGATCAGACATTCAAAGTATACCGGGAGGAGGAGGGATTCAGGACCTTCAAGATCGATCTCCCCGCAGGTTCATGGTACGAGGTTCGTTTCAGGACGCTGGAAGGTGCGAATGTCGATGTGCTCCTGATGACGCCGGATCAGTACGATGATTACCTTACAAATCACGGTGATGCGGTGGAATGGCTGAATTACGGATCATCCCTCGGAGAGGATGATTTCACCTTCCACGTGGAAGGGGGGAAAGTGCTTTACATCGTCATCGATAACAACAACAAGATCCCGAGAGGGGCCTCACCCCAAGGGAACGTCCTGTTCAGCCTGGCCGTCTCGGAGACCGATCACGATCCCTCCAGGGACGGGGCGGATGGTGAAGCTTCGGTGGAGGAGTCCTCGGATTATGGCGATACTTGCCTGTGCAGCTTCATATCAATTTTCATCCTGGTGATCATCCTCATAATCATCTACTACGGGGTCAAATCTGTTCGGGGCGAACAGAGGGAATATCGGGAGAGGAGAAGAAGAGATATCGTTATCAGGGATCTGAAGGCCGGCAGGGTGAAGACCATTCCCCGGGATCCCCCTGATCAGAAGAGAAGGATGGAGAACATACCGGAGAAGAAGATTGAATTGGATCCCGTATCGGTTGGTATCTCATACAACCGGGTGGAAGGTACATACAACAACCTGCGGGGAAGGCGTTTCTCGACAGGAATATCAATATCCGACGGAGATAAGGACCGCGCACCCTCGAGGATCAACGATGAATCCGATTTCCTCGGATCAACCGATGTCAAGGCCCTGGTCTACAACGATGAGGAATTCGATCTGAAACAGACCGATGAATGGAAGCGCACCCATCCCTTGGACAAGACTTCGGATCCACAATCGGGTGATAAAAGCAAAGGATCAGATGACGACTCGGGGCCTAGGTTGGCTCCGCCTCCTCCCGAATGGTGAATATCAGATAGGACCTGAGCCCTTATACTTGATCATGATCCCGATCTTGATCATTGTAATTTCTTTATAAGGAGAAACAGGACGACATCGTTATATACGAACCCTTTGTGTTAATTATTATTGAAGGCAGATGTCTCGAAGCAGTTTACCTTTCCGATCGAATTTCCCGGGTGCCCTCTTCAAGATCCCGACAATCTTTGGGATTGTCTTTATCATAGTTCTTTCTTCATCTCATCTCGCATCGGTTACCGGCACATCCGGTGATATCATCGCGTATGATCCCACGAGGTCCGACGATTCATTGATCATATCGGCTTGGACCATACCGTGGGAGCCGTCCTGCAGGGATGGAATGGATAAATGGTCCAACACCCTCGATTCGCTATCCCCCTACTGGTATCAGACCCTGCGAGACGGGAGCATCAGGACCATCTGCAACCGGACCTACTTCGACGATTACCTCGATTTCTGCGGCGGGAACGGGATCGAACTGATCCCCCTCGTATCGAACATCCACGATCCGGAAACGGTAAGGCTCATCGTGAGGGACGAGTCCGTTCAGAGGGATCATATCGGGGACCTCGTCGATCTGACCCTGACCCACGGCTTTCACGGCCTGGAGATCAACTACGAATCCCTCTACACCGAGGACAGGGACGCATACGTCAATTTCATCGGCAACCTCACGGATGAGCTTCATATTCACAACAAGGTCCTTCACGTTTCGGTATTCCCCAAGACGTCCGAGGCGGATGACTGGTACGGTCCGGCCGGTTATGATTATCCCGGATTGGGAGAAAGGGCCGATTACATCAGACTGATGGCATACAACCTTCACTGGTCCACTTGCGAGGAATCCGGCCCGGTAACCTCATACGATTGGGTGGATAGTGTCGTTTCGTATGCCTCATCCGTCATCCCGCCGAAAAAACTGATCCTTGGAATTCCCCAGTATGGCTACGAATGGCCGATCCGGAATGACGGAAGTACCACTGGGATCGCTGACAATCATACCTTTCGATCCTCGTACGAACTGATGAGGAAGCTCGGGATCGATCGGTCCTGGAACATAACATCGCGGACCCCCTATTTCATCTACGAGGACGAGGTGGGAAAACTCCGATCACATCATTATACCGATTCGGAGAGCCTCCTCCATGAAATGGATATCGTTATGAGATACAGCATAAGGGGGATCAGCCTGTGGAGGATCGGAGAGGATGATCCGCTAAGTGAAAAATATCTGAACCAGATCAAAAGGGACGGATTGGATAATCTCCCTCCCTTCGTCAGGATAGGCGGAGACCTAAAGGGAATGATCGGTACCGGGATCCCGATCGGTCCCGCCGTCATCTATGATATCGACGGGCTTGCGAGGGATGTTCTATGGAACTTCGGCGACGGATCAACCTCGGCCGAGATCGATCCGTCCCACGTATTCAAGAGAGGGGGAATCTACAACGTCTCTGTGACAGTGACCGATGACGACGGCTCGGTCGTCGTTATGAACAAGATGGCGAGGATCGCACCATTCTCCTCATTGGAAGGTGAGCTGCACACCAAGGAGGGAGAACCGGTCCTGTTCGATGGATCGGGATCCTGGGACCTTCACGAGATTGTGTCCTACTCGTGGAACTTCGGGGACGGTACAGCGCTGTTCCACCATACGGAGACAGCGGAACATACGTACAAATATCCGGGAGTATACAACGTTTCCCTGACGGTCATCAACAGCATGGGATACAGCGATACGGGCTGCATGACCGTGATCATCGAGGACGATGAAAGACCCTCCGCCGACTGCGGAGATGATCAGGTCGTCTGGGAGGATTCCGTTGTTTTCCTTGACGCGTCGAAAAGCAGTGACAACGACCGTTACATCAATTACACATGGGATATCGACGGAATGATGGGATACGGAATATTCTTGAAATGGATCTTTCCCGAGCCTGGAACATACCCCGTATATCTCACTGCGGCCGATCCTTCGGGAAATCAAGACACGGATATGATCAATATCACGGTGAGGGACAAGACGGCTCCGACCCTTGTATTGGAATATGCCCCGGAGATCTCCCTTGGAGAGGACATCGTACTCGATGTTTCCGGCTCGATCGACAACGTCGGGGTGGATCGGATCGTCTGGCATCTAAGCAACAGCGAGCCGATAACCGATGAGAATATTTTGATCCTCAACGATTGCCCGGCGGGAAGGTATTACTTCACGGTCGAGATCTCGGACGCCGAGGGGAACGGGAACTCGACGACGGTTTTCGTCGATGTCGTCGATCGTATTCCCCCGTCATGCAGCATAATACACGATCCCGAGCCGGTTCCCCTGAACTCAACATACATTTTCGACATCGAAGGGATCGATGACCTCGTATTACCGGATGATCTCGCAGGTACGTACGTTCTCAACGAAACCATCCTCTTCTCCGCCGTCGAGATCGAGGATCAATCCGGGATCGCATCCATAGAATGGCACTTCGGCGACGCCCATAGTGCAACGGGTGAATCGGTGTACCACGAATTCGGTTCGGTGGGCCTGTTCAGGATCACCCTGAAGATTGCGGATATCTGGGGTAATGTGATGATAAAGGAGCATTCCGTCCTGATCATCGCTTCCCGGGAAATCATGATCGAAGAGCACCAGCCGTACGTTGATATCAATGTTATCGAGAACATAACCGAAAATCACGAGGATCCGCAGCCTGTATCGGACGATGATGATGACGGGAGGGGAAGGTGGTCATGGCTGCCGTATGCGGCGGCCGCGGGATTCGTCATCCTCATCGGCGCTGCATTGGTCGACCTCATAGCATTATCGAGAAAGAGGAAGGCGGGGGGATCGGCTTCCAGGGATGAGGAGGTGGCATCCGATGAGAAATAAGGGATCCTCATTCATCCTTCCCCCCATCATCATGCTTTGCATCCTGACACTATCCTTGTCGTCAAATGTACTGGGATCGACCGGATCCGATGAAATTGCCGTGTCCCGGGAATTAACGCTGAACAGCGGGTACGGCCAGCAGGACGGGGGCAACAACACCAGGTTATTCCAGTTGAGGTCGATGTGGCTCGACGGTTACGAGATCGTGAACATATCGGAGATAAGGAACGTCGTCGCATACGCCAGGGATCACAATTTCAACTGCCTGAGCCCCCTGATCAACGGAAATTACTACGGCGTCTTCTACAAATCGGAATACCTTCCGATGCATCCCGATGTGGCCCCGGGTTTCGATCCCCTTCTGGAGCTGATCAAGGAGGCGAACAAGTACGGCATCCAGGTACATCCATGGTGGCATACCGTATACAACCGCCCGATGGTTTCGCGCCATCCCGAATGGGCCTGTATCTCTTCCGGCGGGTACATCAATCCATACTGGCTCAATCCGGCACTGCCGCAGGTAAAATCCATGATAACGAACATGACCCTGGAGGTTGTCAGGAACTACCCGGTCGGCGGGATCAAGCTGGACACGATCAGGTATCCCGGCTCCTCGTATTCATATGATACATATTCCATTGCAAAATTCTACGAGGAGGGGGGAGGCGACTTCAGCGCCTGGAGGCGCAAGCAGATCACAAACCTCGTGGATATGATCTACGGGGAGATAATGGAGACAAGGCCTTACATATGGGTCGGAGCGGATGTGTGGCAGTACTACTCCTCATGGTACAACGGCGTTTTTCAGGACGGCAGGGATTGGGCCGGACGGGGTATCATCGACTACCTCACCATGATGGGGTACACCACATCCATACCGACGTACGTTTCGAATCTAAACGATTACCTTCAGAACAGCCACGATGCGCCGATAATCGGGGGACCGTATGTATACGTCCCCGGCAATTATGCTCACGGCTCCGTCCCCAACGAGACGGTCGGGATCAATACAATGCTAGCGCAGGTAGAGGCTACCCTCGACAGCACTGCTCTCGGAACCTGCCTGTTCTCGTACAAATTCCTCAGGGATTGGCCTGCCTACGGACGAGCCCTTGCAGAGGGGCCCTTCTCGGAATACGCATACTGCCCCATGAAGAACCAGACGCATGCGGTGTCCGGGCATAAGTGGGAGTTCAACAGGGAAGCCGACCGTGAGGGCTGGAGGCTGACGGACTCCGGGCACCATTTTCCGGCGGACGGTCAGTGGACGATTGCAAAATCGAAGAACCCCGGGATCATGTCTCCCCTGCTAAATATCACATCGGAAGGCATTAACGTCATCGAGATCAATGCCAAGATAGATTCGGAGGAGGGTTCGATGGATGTTTACTGGTCGAAGGACCTGACCACATTCGGGGAGGATAAAAAGATCCGGATCGATCTGGCGGGCGTCAAAGAATGGAGGATCGCCTCGATCCATCTGGATCGTCATCCGGAATGGTCCGGGAAGATCAGATATATCAAGGTGGTTCCCAGATTCCCGGAGGAATCGAACATAACGATGGACTTCATCAGGCTCAGCTGGACGCCTGACTGCGTCAGAACCTGGGCCAGCGCCGGGACGTTCACCATGGGCCATTCCGAGAACCTGATAGACCGCCGGTTCATAGAGAACGAGAACACCCTCATCCCCAGTCTGGGAGATGTATCGGGGGGAAGGGTATGGGTGAATACGTCCACGGAAAGGGACCTTATCGATCTGGATCTCGTATACGGCAGCTGGGAATACTCTGCCGCCTACTCGCATGTGTTCGTGAAATCCGGAGAGGATATGACGGTGCAGATGAGGGTGGGAAGCTCGGATGGTATCAAGGTATGGGTTAACGGCGATGAGATTCTCAGGAATTCCGAGGAGAGGGATATCGGACCGGATCTGAACATCACGGACGTCAGCCTGAACAAAGGATTGAACAGCGTATTGGTAAAACTCGTGGTGTACAGGAACGATCTCTCGTTCTACCTCAGATTCACGACCTCCGACAATAGAACCTTGGATGGACTCGAATATTACAACGATATCCCGCCCTTGATCGATCCGGCCCCGGTGGGGGATACCGAGGGATGGCATCCGTATGATACTGCCAATATCACGTGGGATCCGACAGAGACCGTATCAGTCATCACGGGATATGAATGGAGGATCGACGGAGGCGGGATCCAGAGCGTTGAGACCGAACGAATCAGGCTGACCGGACTCGATGAGGGGATACACCGGATCGAGGTGCGGTCGGTGGACGAATTCGAAACCAGGAGCGGATTCGGCCTATGCGAGGTCATGATGGACTGGTCGAAACCCCGGATCTCCACACCGGATACCGGGACCGAGATAGTCGACGATGATTCGATCACGTGGAAATGGGAAGATCTCTTCATACCTGCCTCGGGTATCAGGGAATACCGGGTGACCATCACATACGAGGGGATGAGCGGGTACTACAGCGGAATTCTATCCGAGGACCGGAAGGTGAATAAAAGATCGGTCACGCTTGAAAACGGAATTTACGACGGATACATTTACCACATCACCGTCACGGCGGTCAGCAACGCGGGATATTCCTCGGAGATCATTGGAAAACCGGTTCTCGTCGACAGAAAGGCTCCATTCCCGCCATCCGATACCAAACTGACGGACACGCCCGAACATGGCCTCTCATACAATCTGTCGTGGAACGCGTCCTTCGACGATTTCGGATCCGGGATCGATCATTACGAGGTGTGGTCCCTGGAGGGTGCATCCTGGAATAAGATCCATGAAACGCCCGGCAACTGGTGCAGTGTGGAGAGAGTTCACGGACGGGGGCTCAGGCTCAAGGTCAGGGCCGTGGACAGGGCTGGCCACATCGGTCTTTTTTCCGAGGAGATAGAATCCGTCAACCTCCCTCCGGCGGCCGTGATAAAGGGATGGACCTACACATCGAAGGGAGAGTACATCATCTTCACCTCAAGCGATTCATATGATCCGGACGGGATCATTGACAGGATTGTCTGGTCATTTCAAGGGATCAATATCTCGGACCTTGATTCCATAACCCTCACCCTGACACCGGGTTCGTACAACCTGACCCTCTGGGTGGAGGATGATCTCTCGACGATCTCCTCCGTTTCCCTGGAACTCAAGATCTCGGAGGGGGATGCGAAAGCATTGGCAAACTGGCTCACGGAGATATCAACTGCCGATGTGTCGCTGCCCCCGATTTACAACATCAGCGTTACAAGGAAGATCGTTAACTCCACCGACGGAAACATAACCGCGATCCCGGAGACACGTGACGAGGAGATACCATCGGAATCCGTCATCATCGAAGGTGCGGCAGTCGGGATCACGGTGGTATTCACCATTCTCGTCATATCCGCGATACTCTTCTTGCTCATCACATCCAGACGGGATTCTGCCACGGCAGTCGGTGCCGATGAGCCCGAGACGAAAACATATTCGAACCGGGTAGGCTGGAGGATCAATGCCGGCAGGAGCAACCTGATATCGGTCATGAAGCTGAAGGCCTCCGGGAGGAACCTTGCAGGAGACCTGATGAAATCATATATCCCGACAAATACGGAATACCGGATGAACCGGGGCACGATCGACAGCGGGGTGAAGATCGCGATGGATCCCGTTGATGACCTCATGGAGCTCGACGAGGACATGATCATAGAGGAGGATGAGGAGGAGGATTATATTCTCCCTGATCTGAACGCCGGGGAGGATTTCAGCTTAGAGATGGTCGATATACCCGTTGTGGAGGAACCGGATATCGAGGACATAGAGGACTGGGAAGAGTTCGATGATTATGATGAGATTTCGGAATTCGAGGATATCGAGGACTGGGAGGAGGCGGACGATGATATCGATTGGACGGATGAGGAGGAATCATGATGAAAGCCTATGTCTGCCTCTCCGTCCTCATCGCGTTTCTGATAACAGTTCCCCTTATCGTGATACCTGCGTATATCGGATTCTCCATCCCCGACAGGAGGATCATCCTGGAGGGAGAAAGGGATGCCGAACTGGAGGAGAATACTTTCTACATCATTCTAAACGCATATTATCTATTCTTCATCCTTGGCAACGTGCTCCCCTTCACATTCCTGGTGGTCAGATCCACCTTTGCCAGGATGAACTTGAAGAATCACAGGAAAAACGGAAAATCCGGTGATATCAGCACCGAGCCAAATATCTTCGGGGACGGCAAATATCCCAGGATATCCATAATCATCCCATGCTACAATGAGAGCAGGAACGTCGGTCAGGCGATCTCCAACTGCTTCAACCAGACATACAGGGGAGAGATCGAGGTAATAGTGATTGACGACGGGTCCAGGGACAGCACCTGGTCGATATCCAGGATATTCAAGGGCAAATCGGACCGAAACATGGTCAAGATCTTCCACAAGGAGAACGGCGGAAAGGCATCGGCCCTCACATTCGGAGCGAATCACGCCTCCGGGCCGATAATCCTGATGACCGACGGTGACAGCCGGATGGACAAGAACGCTGTTGCCGAGATCGTGGAGACATTCAGGACATATCCGGATGCGGGGATCGTCGGCGGATTCGTGACCATAAGGAACACATTCACCGGCTACCTTACCAAACTGCAGCAGCTCGAATACGTCATAACACAACATGTCGTGCGGATCAGCCAGAGCGACGACGGGTCCGTTCTCATCGCTCCGGGTCCGATCTTCGGCATGAGGACGGATCTCGCCAGGATGTTCCCTCCGTTGGATAGGACCGTGGTGGAGGATTGCGATCTAACGATGTCGGTCCTCTCGACGGGTTACACTACCCGTGCGGCCGTCAAAGCCCGCTCCTACACGGAAGCCCCGGCCTCCTGGAAAGGGTGGCTGAACCAGAGGAGGAGATGGATCTACGGTCAGTTCCAGGCATGGCGTGAGAACAGATGGCATCTCAAACATAATCCCTGGGGTCTGTACACCTATTTCACCTGGCTGTCAACCACCCTGTCGGCTGTCATTTTCATGATCAGCATGGCCGTCACGGGGATATTCCTGATCGGCGGGGGATCTTTCTACTCGTTCATGGAGTTCATCGCCCTGCGGACCATCATGCTGATGATTTTCTATTTCGGGATCAGGATGTTCATCATCCTTCAATACGGGGAGACGAGGAAACTGATACACTATCTTCCCCTCAAGACCTTCTACGATATCATCAACGGTTTTCATACCGCGTACCTCTATTTCATGTATATCTCCGGTCTCGGCATCAAGCTGAAATGGGGCCATAGAAGGGTGGTGATCCATTGAGATCGGATGGAAGTCGCCTCCCCGATTCCTTCAATATATCCGGCTCGTCACCGGTGAAATTCTCCGGAGAGATGGAGGAGGGCAAATGCATCATGTGCGGGTCCGAAACCCCGGGGAGATCCATGTGCGGGAAGTGCCTGTCAGGATATCCCAGGGACGACCTGGGACAGATCAACATCCTCTTCATGATCGTAACGTTCGGAATCGCGGCCTCACTTCTCATTGCATATTCATCCAAGATTCTGGGATCATATTACAGCGACACGATGGACAGGATATCATGGATAGGACCCGTTCTCCTGGTCCTCTCCTTGCTGGGCGCGGGATCGATCGTTTTTCAGGCCCGAAAAAAGCTCCTGGGAAGGGAGCCCCTGACCTACCTGGCATACATTATCGGTACTTTGCTGGCCGCCGCCTCGATATCTTATCTGCTCAATGCGGGTCCGGATCCCTTGGGGATAACCCTGGGCGTAATAATTCTGATGATCGGCACTGCCTCGGCAGCAGGTTCGATGTTCAGTTTCAAGAAATTGGGCACGGCACATATGGCCCTTCCCCTGCTAGGATACCTGCCATCCTTCACGGGTTTCACGAGGGTCATTGCGGGGAAGCCCGACATAATCAATTACTGGCTGCTCCACAACGATACGCTGATAGTGATGGGAATGGCCCTCACCTTCCTCATCATCCTCCTGTCCATCAACTCATCATCCCTCTGGTCGAAGATACTGATGCCGACAATCATCTGGACCTCCGGGATCGTGATCGCCTCGCTGTCATTGGGGGCCTTCATGATCCTAGGATCGGGATCATTTATCGAGATGTCGATATACTCGGGCTTCATGCTCGTGACAGCGGGTATGGGGTCCCTCATCTCTTGGAGATATCTGAACCTGAGGATGAACAGAGAGCTGATTGAGGTATGCAGGGCTATCACCATGGCCGAGGTGATGTACAGGAGCGGTAAGAACTACTATGCCCTCCAGCATATTGACCGGGCCCTCCATCTCAATCCGTTAAGCGGAATGGGCATGGATCGGAGAACGGACAACATCATATTCAAGGTGGATCGGGGAAGGTCCCTCAGAAGTATTATCTTCGAACCGGGAGAATACGAACTGGCTTACAACGAGAAGGGAAAGATACTGACCTCCCAGGGCAAGTACCCGGAAGCGGTGAAGGCTTACATGGAGGGGATCAGGAGATGCCCTGAATATCCGGAGAGCTATATCAATCTGGCCATGCTCCTCTATTCGACACCCGGTAAGAAGGCGGAAGGATCAAAGCACTTCAATTACTACGTGACCTCCAAGGGTGTGTTCCTGAGAAGATGGCTGAAGGGGGATCTGACCTCCTTCTATGCTGTTTGGATGACGGATAATTTCGATCATTTCAGGAGATCGCTGGCACTGAAAGGCAAGATCCTGAGCAAACTGGGCGAGGACGGGGATCTCCTGGGTTACTATTCCATGATGAAGGGCATGTAAGCTCCTGACATAAAATTAAAACAGGATCGCATCCCCTATGATGTCGGGGATGCAGCAGGGCGGATTCCGGTCGTTTCACGGTGAACCGCCCTGACGTAACTCAAAACCAAAATCCTGTATCGGATCTCAGAACCTGTTCCTCGGTCTGGCCTCGTTAACCTTTAGATCCCTTCCGACCAGTTCCTTTCCATCCATCTCCGCAATGGCCTTCTTGGCCTCATCGTCATTGGGCATCTCGACGAAGCCGAAGCCCTTTGACCTGCCGGTGAAGCGGTCCTTTATTATCGTCACACTGTCAACCTGTCCGAAGGCCTCGAATGCGGACTGAATATCTGCCTCACTAGCGTTGTAAGAGATGTTTCCCACGTATATGTTCATTCTAACATTCTCCTTGGACCCTTTCATCAAAAACAGGAGGACGGGGTCCCGCCGTCATTCAATGAGAGATTTCCAGTGGAATGATGGATGTTTCATTTATAAGGATTTCCCAACCATCCTCTGATTTATCGAGACATTTCCGGGAAAAAACCGCCTCGCCGAACCATTTAGGGACCAACTATACCCAATACCAGTAACATACACCCGCATACGGATCCGAATGGAAGACCGCAGAATGGAGCTGCCCGGTTCGGTCATATCTTCCCCTGATATTCGGGTGGTCGAAAATATATCCGGACTGCGTCCCCGTAGGATCTTCATCGGATCGGTTGACGGTGATCAGATGCTCAAGAAAATAAGCTCAGTATTGTTCGACGAAGGTACCGGAGCCCGGGCCAACCGGCTTCTGGGCGAGGGGGTGCATCTTGATCCGTTCGTTCTATTCGATGAATACATCATTCCTCCTGACGGGGGCTTCCCGCTGCACGGACACGGTGGTTTTGAGGCAGTTCAATTTCTAATGGAGGGGGGAACGGAGTACCGTGACAATATGGACAATCGGGGGATCATCGGCGCCCTCGGTGCCAGAAAGTTCGTTCCGGGCATCGGATTCCAGCATTCCGAATATCCCTCGGACGGAGTTGCGACCCGGGGTTATCTTCTGTGGATCAAGCTTTCCTCGGCAATCGGAAACCCGGGGACCGATTACACCCAGGCCGGTCCCGGCGAGATACCTCTTGCGGTGGAGGACGGTTTCAGAAAGCGAACCATACTGGGACCGGGCTCACCGCTGAGAACCTTCGGAAATATCACCTTCAAACACATTCTTTCCACCGAGACCGGTTCTCTGAACGTCTATGTCAGGAGAGGACAGAACGGGTTCGTTTACCTATCCAGGGGATCCCTCTCGCTGGATCGAATAACGTTGGAACGGGGAGAAGGGCTCGTGCTCGAAGAAGGAAGGGTGCACACCATCGAGGTCTCATCGGGATCCGAGATCGTCTATGCCGCGGGATACCGCACCAATGAGGCGATCATTCAGGACGGAGGATTTGTCAGATGAAAACGAGCAAGGGGGGCGCCAACAGGCTGATCAGCGAGAAGAGCCCCTATCTGCTTCAGCATGCGAACAATCCCGTCGATTGGTTTCCGTGGGGTGAAGAGGCTTTTAAAAAGGCCCGGGACGAGGATAAACCGATATTTCTTTCAATAGGGTACTCGACATGCCACTGGTGTCATGTGATGGAAAGGGAATCGTTCGAGGATCCCCGTGTGGCTCACCTGATGAACAGAATATTCGTATCGATAAAGGTCGACCGCGAGGAAAGGCCCGATATCGACGCGGTCTACATGAGGGCAAGTCAGATTTCCACTGGATCGGGAGGATGGCCTCTTACCGTTCTCATGACATCTCAGGGAAAGCCCTTCTTCCTCGGATCCTACATTCCAAGGGATGACAGGTTCGGAATGACCGGTCTGATCAAGCTCATGGAAAGGGTCGAATATCTGTGGAGTGAGAGGAGAGAGCACCTGATCGAATCATCTGACAGCATAGGCTCCGCTTTGTCCAAAAAACTGCCCAAACGAGGTGAGGGATTCTCAGACGATATGAGCGATGCAGCCGCGGATCATCTGATGAGAACCCATGATTCCGATTTCGGCGGATTCGGATCTCCTCCGAAATTCCCATCTCCTCATCAGCTTCTCTTCCTTATGAGATACTGGAATGAAAATAGGGACGATGGGATTCTGAATGCGGTTGTCAGGACATTGACGAGCATGAGGCGGGGAGGTATCTACGATCATGTGGGATCGGGTTTCCACAGGTATTCCACGGACCAAAAATGGATCCTGCCCCATTTCGAGAAGATGCTGTACGATCAGGCCATGCACATCCAGGCATATCTGGAGGGATATCAGATCACGGGATCGGACCTTTTCAGAACGACCGTGGAGGATATCGTCGAATACGTTATCCGGGATCTCGGCTCCCCCGAAGGGGGTTTCTATTCATCGGAGGATGCCGATTCGGAGGGGGAGGAGGGTAAGTTCTACACCTGGACCGTGGAGGAGGTCGAGCACGTTCTCGGAAGGGAGAAGGGGAAGGAGTTCGCCCTCGAGTTCAACATGGAGCGCGGAGGCAATTTCAGGGACGAGGCATCGGGAAAAACCGTGGGTTCGAACATCCTCCACCTGATCGGATCCGACGGAACAGGCAATAACAGAGAGGAACTGCAGGCTCTTTTCATTCGAAGATGTTCTAGGGTGAGACCGTCCCGGGACGACAAGGTCCTGGCCGATTGGAACGGAATGATGATATCCGCTGCTGCGAAGGCGGGGCGGGTCCTCGGAAGGAAGGATTTCATCGAGAGGGCATCCCTTGCCGCCGATTTCATCCTGGACATGATGTGGAAAAACGAATCCGGTCTGTACCACAGATACCGGGATGGAGAAACGGCCGTTCGCGGTTTCCTCGACGACTACGCCCAGTTCATACTGAGCCTTCTGGACCTGTACGAGTCCACATTTGATGTTCGATATCTGAGGGAAGCCATCGCACTGACCGACGAGATGATCGGCAGATTCCGGGATCCCCGGGAGGGAGGCTTCTTCCGGACACAGCACGACGGTGAGATTCTCATAAGCAGGGATAAGGATGCATATGACGGGGCATATCCCTCGGGCAATTCCGCGGCAATGGATGTTCTCGTCAGAGTGGGAAAAATGATGGGGAGGAGGGATCTTTTGAACATGGCCTCGGAAATGGGAAGAACGTTCTCATCCACACTTCATCATGCACCCTGGGCTCACACTTACCTTCTGTGCGGTTTCATCCATGCAATGAGACCGTCAAAGGAGATACTGATAATCGGACCCGAGGATGACGACAACACGATGAAACTTCTGGAAGCGGTGAGAGGCTTCTACAATCCGGGCGGCGCAGCCGCATATGTCAGACCCGGTGACCTGGAGATAGGTAAGATCCTGCCTCTATCCGGCGATGCCGTGATGATCGACGGGAAGCCGACAGCCTACGTATGCAGCGGTTGGAGATGTGATGTGCCGACAACCGATCCCGCCGGTTTAAGGGAGCTCCTTGATCGGTGATCCAAAACCTGTTTCAATTTCAGGATCCCGGTCGGAGAATGATATACATCATTGTACAGGAATGATCGGAATCATATTTATATGACCAATTTAATGGCATCCTGACATGGTTTTGACCGGGGAGATGGAGTGGAAGCGTTATTACCGGGAGGAGAGAGTGAGCCGCAGGGAGGAGATCAAAAGAAGGTTGGAGGAATATCTGTCCTCGGACGATCCGCCCGTGGACCGAATCCTCGGATCGGGTGGAGCCCTCTCATTCCCCCACACCCATCTCGATCACAGCATGATTCCGGTTGTAAGAACGGTTGCGGGAATACTGAGGGGCGGATACGGGCAAATCATCGCCCTGGGCGTTTTCCATAGAATGAGCGAATGGGACGTGAAGCAGGAGTTCTCGCTCGACGGATTCCTGGACATACTGGACCTCGCCGTCGAGATCTCGGGATGTTCGAATCCGGATGTGTCCTCCGTATACTTGCCGAGAAAAAGGGAGATCGTCAATGACATCGAGGGCACCGTATCGGATCTGATGGACCTCGGAAAAGAGATTGCACGGGGGCTGAACGAGAATACCGCGCTTGTGATGACGGGGGATCTCGTGCATTACGGATACGGCTACGGATTCGAAGATCCTTTGGAGGATCCGACCGATCTGATAAACCGGTGGGTTCGGGAGGAGCTTGATGACGTCTATCTGGGGAAGGATTACATATCGTACCTTCCGAAATCCTCCTCGAGAATGAGCGACCACGGATATGTGGCGGTAGCGGCCAGCGCCATCCTTGGCCCGGATTTGAGGTACGAGATCATATCATCGGAGAACGCCGACTACTCCCGGATCCTGCAGGTACCGTCCCCGACTCTGGTGGCATCGGTCCTTTACGGCGTCTATCCGTTTCCGCGTCATCATGGATCCGGAAGGGGATCGGACAGCGGGTAAGTAAAACGTCAATTCACAGTACGGACCCAAGAACTGCGAACAATATCGGAGGCAGCAGGAACAGCATGATTGCTCCCGCCGAATAACCGATGACCCTTCTGCGTGCCCGTTCGATGATCCACCTCTCGCTGCGGTCCGATATGATGAACTTTCTCTTACGGCCGCCATTTCGTATGACATATGGTACGGTTCGTCGGAATTCTGGTTCATTCTCGGATAAGGGCGAGTACGAGGCGTGACCGAGTATGTACATGTATCCTCCCGGAGGAACATAGTACTCGGTATAACGCATGGTTTCCCTCAGGATCTCAAAAATGCCCTTATGTCTGATACCTTCGCGTTCCAGGAAAGATAGGAGCGCGGGGCCGGGTTTATTGAAAAGGTCCGTTGTATACTGAATCTCCTCGGCTCCCCTGAACTCGGCACCGACCGGGCGGACCAGCACGGAACCTGAATCATCGGATATGATCAGATCGAGGCTGTCCCCCTTGCTGTGAACCGTCACCCATTTCGTGCTCTTCCCGGTGGTGATCTTCCTCTCCACGACCACATGGTAGTATATGCACGGATTGTGTGAGATCGGACTGATCAGAGGGATACCGGTCACGGGCCTGGCCCACCCCCTGATCTCCACGATCCCGTCCTTGATCAGCGATACGGGGATCGTCACCTGCCTTTTCATCTCCCGGATCCCCAGGTATTCCAAAACGGCCTTGTAGACCAGAAATCCGCCTACGATATAGAGGATAAGTGTTATCGTTATGAACGTCAGGGAATAGGTTTCGATCACGCTACAAACAACGGATCCGGATTAATCAATATTGTGCCGTCCGCGATCCCGGAAAATCGCGAATCGAGAGGAATATGGATCGATATGAAACGGGATTCGCCCCGTCCCTTTAATCTATATATAATACCATGCACATCGCGCGTCCGAATTCGGGGGTAGCGCCATGCAAATAAGACAGCCCATCGTATCTGTTCTCGGACATGTGGATCACGGCAAGACCACATTCCTGGACAGGATCAGGGGATCGGGGGTGGTCGATCGGGAGGCCGGGAGGATCACCCAGCATATCGGAGCGACGGAGGTTCCAACCGAGGTGATATACAGGGTTTGCGGACCCCTCCTGGCCAGCAAGCAATTCAAGATCCCCGGCCTGCTGTTCATAGATACGCCGGGACACGAATCGTTCACGACCCTCAGGGCGAGGGGAGGTTCCCTCGCCGACCTCGCAATACTCATAATCGACATAATGGAGGGCCTGAAACCCCAGACGATCGAGTCAATAAACATCCTGAAGCAGTACAAGACCCCCTTTATCATCGGACTGAACAAACTTGACAGGATCAACGGGTGGAAGGTCGTGAAGGACCAGCCCTTCATACTGAACCTCAACGAACAGGACGAACTCCTGCTCCAGGAACTGGACAACAGGCTCTATCGGATCATAGGCGATCTATCGATACACGGATTCAACGCCGACAGGTACGACAGGGTCACCGACTTCACATCCTCAATAGCGCTTGTACCCATGGCCGCACTGCACGGGACGGGGATTCCGGATGCCCTGATGCTGCTGATCGGCCTTGCACAGAGATACCTCGGCGATAAGCTCGAGACCGAGGATGGTCCGGGGGAAGGGACGATACTCGAGGTCAAGGAGGAGAAGGGTCTTGGAACAACCCTTGACACGATCATCTTCTCGGGATCGATACACAAGGACGACAGCATCGTTGTGGGTACGAAGGGGGATCCGGCCGTTCTTCGAGTGAAATCACTGCTCAAGCCGAAACCCCTCGACGAGATCCGGGATCCCAGGGAGAAGTTCGATAATATCAGGGAGATCCACGCGGCGGCGGGAGTGAAGATCCTGGCCAAGGGATCGGGCGAGGTCATCTCGGGCGCGCCCATTCGGGTCGTGTCGGGGGAGATCACCGTGGAGGATGCGATCGACGAGGTGAGAAGGCTGACCGAGGTCTCGATAGAGACCGATCCGGACGGGATATTCATAAAGGCCGATGCGATCGGATCACTGGAAGCGCTCTCAAACCTTCTGGGCCAGAAGGGATTCCTCATTTCAAAAGCCGAGGTGGGGGACATCTCGGAGCGTGATATCAAGGACCTCGCTTCATTCGAGGATCCCCTGAAGAAGATACTTCTGGCATTCAATGTGAAAACACTCCCCGAGGTGGAGAAGCTCGCGGATGACAACGACGTGTCGATGATCCGCAACAACGTGATATACAAGATAATCGAGGATTACGAGGAGTGGCTGAGGGCAAAGAAGAAAGAACTGGATGACGAGAGGAGGTCGGAATACGCCCATCCTGCCAAGTTCATCGTCATGAGGGATCATACCTTCCGCATATCCAAACCTGCGGTCGTCGGTGTCAGGATATTGGCCGGCAGGATCCGAAGCGGGCAGAGGGTCATGAAGGAGGACGGAAAACACCTCGGAAGGATATCCTCGATGCAGTCAGAGAAGAAGTCGATGAAGGAGGTGAAGATGGGGGACGAGGTCGCCATGGCCATCGAGGGCCCCATGGTCGGCCGTCATTTCGACGAGGAGGACATTCTCTTCGTGGAGATCCCGGAGGGGAAGGTACCGAACCTTCTGGAATCAGATCTTTCCATGGAGGAGAGGGAGACCCTGGAACACATAATCGAGGTCAAGCGGAAGGAAAAACCCACGTGGGGAATGGGATGATTCCGTTTCAATTTTATATCCAATGATCAATTACCCATTGCAATCGAGCGGAGGTCGCGGGAGATGCCGGAATGCGAGAAGTGTGGAAAGGTGACCAGGGCGATCAATCTTGTCAACATCGCCGGAGCCAGTATGTACGTATGTCCCGAATGCGCCAGGTACGGAACCCCCATCAGGGAAAAGCCGAAGACCGAGGCGGCTCCCCCGCAGAGACAGGTGCAGAAAAGGGTTGGCAAGAGGAAAGACGCTCTGGACCGGAGTGAGATGGAGCTGTCCGACGAATACCCCAGACTGATCCAGAGGGGGAGGGAGAGGATGAAATGGTCCAGGGAGGACCTGGGCCGCAAGATAAACGAGAAGGTCTCGGTCATCTCAAACCTGGAACACGGCACGATGCATCCCTCCGACAGCCTGATCAAGAAACTGGAAAAGGCCCTTGACATCAAATTGATGGTCCCGGTGGAGGATGTTCAACTGGAGAGCACGGCATCCTCCCAGGGAATGACCCTGGCCGATTTCATTGTAAGGAAGAACAAATAGGGGAGTTTCATGAAGAGATCAGAAGACGGTCCAACCAGGGATCTCGTATCGGTGGTCGTGACCATCAAGAACGAGGAGAGCAATATAGGAGACCTCCTCGATTCCCTGGTCGTACAGGAATCCCCCATTGAAGTGCTGGTTATAGACGCCGCTTCCACCGATCGATCCCAGGATATCGTGAAGGGATACATGAAGGATTATCCGTTCATAAAACTCGACATATTCGATGCGCAGAGGGGCGAGAGCAGGAACAGGGGCATAGAGATCGCAAAGGGTAAAATCGTTGCCTTCACCGACGGCGACTGTATAGCAAATCCCTTCTGGATCAGGGAGATCAGGAAGACCCTGAAGGATAACGAGATCGTCGGGGGCAGGACAATAGCCATGGGCTACGAGGCCTTCAAGAACCTCGGCAGGGTTGAGGTATACCATAAGGGGGTAGACATCACCTATCCCTCCTGCAACCTTGCTTACAGAAAGCACATACTCAAGGAGATCGGGGGATTCGATCCCCGGTTCGTGACCGCGGAGGACGTGGATATGAACTTCAGGGCGGTGGATCTCGGATACAAGATAGTGGAGAACAGGAACATGGTGGTATATCACAAGGAGAGATCCACCATCGTGGCCTTCTACAAGCAGGCCTTCTGGAACGGCTTCGGCAGAAAACAGCTATCCATGAAGCAGGGGTCCCAGTGGAGCAGGTACTCCCCTTCCGAGCTCCTGGAGAGGCAGATCGGCTTCTGGTGGATCACCAGGACGGCCATAGGATTCCTGGGATATTTCTCATACCTCATCTCTCATCCCCGCTACAAGATAAAAAGCAAGAAATTCCCTTCGGGAAGGATTCACTCGATCCTGGCGTAGTGATCCGCCTTCTTCAGATCCTCGACGAAAAGAGGGGTCAATTTTCTGTTATACAGAAGGGCTGCCGGATGATATGTCGGGATCAGGTACTTCGCCCCGGTCGAGTGCAACCTGAATACCTGTCCCCGGACGTCGCCCACGTTCTTCTTGGGAAGGTAGAAAGTATGAGAGAACATCTCATACGGGACGTTTCCGAGCGTGACTATGACCTTCGGAGATATGGAATCGATCTGGGTGAGAAGATAGGGCACGCATAGACGTACCTCATCCGCTGTCGGGTTCCTGTTGTCGGGAGGTCTGCATTTCAGCACGGATGTGATGAATACATCCTCCCTCTTTATCCCCGCATCCCCCATAAGCTTGGTGAGTAGTTTTCCGGACTGGCCGACGAAAGGTCGTCCCTCCTCGTCCTCATTGGCTCCGGGAGCCTCTCCCACGAAAACGATTTCAGCGTGCTGCGGTCCCTCCCCCGGCACCGTGTTGATCCTGCTTCCGGCGAGGTCGCATTTGGTGCAGACAGCTATGCGCTCTGCTATCTGGGAAAGGAGCGGATCAAGTCTTTCATCGAATCTCACTGCACGCACCATCCGTCGCTTTGTAGACGATCCTGGAATTCCGATTATGTATTATACCTTTGTTAAACCCTTATTCCAAGCATCAGTAATGCATTTTTTGATGATATGCGGTCATTTTTCAGGTTGGAATATTCGTACAGCCTTCTCAGCGGCTCCACCACATCACGGGACCCTGTTGCGGCCATCAGCGATATCAGGGCGGGCCTGTTCTCGTTCGGAACCCTGTAGAGAACATCCAGAAGCGTCCGGACGGATCTATGATCCATGTACGGGATCAACTCCCCCGACAGCCTGTTCGCTTCATTCTCTGTGCAGTTGATCAAACGATCGATCCTCGGTTCTATCAGCTCCCTGACGACCTGATCCGCCAGCGGGCTTTCCATGATATACCGCCCGAACCTTGTCCTGAAATTCGATCCCTCCTCGGACGATCCGTCGTAGGTCCTTATCAGATCCGAGAACGAGGCTTCCAGAACGGGGCTTCTGAGACCTTTCGAAACGAAGTCCACCAGAGCGGGGCTTCTTATCAGTTCCGTCAGCTCACCGTCCTCGGCCCCCATGATGCCGGAGATCAGCGTTGAAAGCGAAACGGCCCCCATTCCCGATCTGAACGTTATCTCCAGATCCCTGCCCACCTTCTTCCGAAACAGAATCGAGATATCCTCCTCCCTGACCGACCTTTTCTCTGTCCCGAGGAGGATCCTTCGGGCGTTCAGGGGAGAGATATCCGTATGATCAACCTGCTCGTTCCTCGGTATGGTATGGGAATCGAGAGCGTCCTTCAGAGGCACTCCCGATAATGAGAGCATCAATGGTCTTATCAGTTCCGATCGGCAGAGGGACCGAACAGACAGCAGCTCATCCCGGCGGGGTTTCTCCCGGAGCAGGTTCTCGGACGCCCCGGCCAGTCCGCCAATACCTATCAGCATGGTCCTCCGCCTCTTCAACCTCAGGATCGTGGCCCTTATTTCCCGGTCCTCAGTGTCCAGTATGGTGGATCTCTTAGCCATCTCGTCAAGTGAGACACCCGTTCCGGACAGCATCTCGAGATCGATCCCCTCCTCCCTCCATATTCTCCTTGATACCCTCTTCCTCGGATCCAACCCGGACATCGGATCCTTCCCGCTGCGGTACAGCTGAAATGACAGGAACTCGACCACGAGATGATCGAGGTTGGTGTATTTTACCGGATCAGCGCTCATGGTTCGCCCTCCAGTATCATGCTGGCAGGATAGAGGTACAGCAGGGCTTTGGCCTCTCCATTGAAGTCCCGGGGAGACCTTATCTCGATGTCAAATCCGAGATCTCCGCTTTCCGGCAAGGATATCCCGCCGATATCCCGGATCGAATCGTCTCCGGATCCCCTGGGAGAGATCAGCTGCCAGCCCCCGGGAGGAAGGAACAGGCTTCCCTTCACCGCGGCATCGGAGGACGATCCGCCGGCCCTCAGTCTTAGCTTGCCTCTCCACACCTCGCCCGCCATGCCGCCAAGGGTGCAGGTCCCCTGCGTTCTCAAGGATGCCAGGACCTTCATGGTCCTTCTCAGCTCCATATTTCTCTTGAGGGACGTCATGCGCTCACGGGTCGAATCGAATACCCTGCCGTACAGGTCGACCAGGTCCAGAGCCGTGGTCACCTCCCTCTTGAGGGACCTCTGTCTGAGCACCCTCAGCTCGTCCCACGAGAAAACGGCCGGGTCTGACCAAGTTGATATGATCTCGGCCTTGACAAGGGCCAGAGCGATCAGGTCGAAGATCACCTCGTGAACGTGCTCCCTCCATCCGTCCATGTCAAGGGATTCCCTTTTCTTGGTTTTCAACAGGACATTCAGGGAGCCGAAAAGCCTCTTGAGAAGAGCTCCGATGACAACCAGACCTATCCGGCCGGGATATTCCCTGTCCCCGCCTTTCATATCCTTTACAATACCCTCCACCGTTTCCTTCAGCCTCGACGAGGGATCGGCAGAGCCGTCCTCGAGGATCCCTCCGTCCAGAAGCATATGAAGGGCCGAGGACAGATCCCGCTTTTTCTTCTTGGGACCGGCCGGCCCCACCGAGGTTCCGTTCGATAGATAATCGATCACGTAGGCGGTAAAACGCGGAAGCTCCTTCAAACGGGGCCAGGATATTCCGTTTTCCGCACGCTTCAGATAATCCGATAGATCGAAGGATGTGTCTTCCGCGAATTCCGTTGCGCCCCATGACGCCGACATTCCGAGAAGCCTTCCGTATCTCTCCACGGAATTGGAGAAAAACCTCTCCATTATCATCGATGCGAACATATGAAGAAGGTAGCGGTCGCGAACGTCGATGTCGCGGGAACCGGACCAATCCTCTCCCCACACGATCCGATCGAGGTATACCAGGAGCCTCCTGCCAGTTGACGTGGTGATGATCTCGAGATCCAGGATCCTGTCTGATCCGATGGTGTTCTCTCCCGGCATAAGATAATCGGAATGGGGGGACGCGGCCCGTTTCTCAAGATCCAGCGGGGTTGCCAGATCCACCTTGATAGTGGACTCCTCCGCAATCTCCAGAACCTTGGATCTGACCTCGCGGCAGATCCTCTCATCGCCTCTGAATACGGATACCTCGCAGGGATTGTCCCGAAGCGGCATCGATCCGGAAACGGTGAATTCATGTTCAGCGGAATTGCCCGAGGGATCGAGCGGGATCGAGAAGCTCGCTCCCTTCCTTCCTCCGATGATCACCTCAGCCCGGATTTCCCCGATCATCGCATCTTCCGGATCGTATGACAGATTGAACCTTACTTCGGACCCTCTGGACGCGCGTCTGGGCCGGCACCTTATATCATTGATAACGATCGGCGGTCTCTCGATTATCGAGATCGAACCGGAAGCGGTTTCCGAGCCTTCGATCATCAGTTTTAACAGAAATTCCCCCTTCATTCCTCCGGGCAGGGGGAAAACGAATTCCGCAGCCTCATCGTCTCGATCGGTTTCATCCGGGACTAGGACGACGGGCTGGTTCCCGCCCTCCAGATGCAAGGTGACGGCCCCCTCCTCTTTCTCATCGACCCTGACGGGAACCCAGACCCTGATAGATTCGCCGGAAACGGCGGTTGCCGGGATCGCGATCTTCAAATCGTCCGATGCCGGAGGAAAGATCGCGCCCTCGAAGGTCCTGGCCAGCTTCCCGGTCTTCCATTGCAGATCGATGTGAAGGTCGATCTTATCCTCGACGATCCCCGGTACCGGGGTGATGTTATGGACAATATCCGAGGGGCCTTTGAGCTTGATCTTCCTTTCACCGCCGGAAGCAAGATCGATCCTCCTGCCGAACGTGTCGGTCAATGATATCGACATGGTCCCCTTCAGCTTCTCCTCCTCCGGAACATCTATCCTGATATGTATGGGGATCCCCCCGCTGCCGTCCCATCTATAGGGCTGATCCAACAGTGAGATATCGACCTCCACCGGTCTCACCGTTATCACCTGTTCGGAGATACCGAGGGTCGCACCGAACCTGCCGCCCCTGACAAGGACCTTGAGCGAGGATTCACCGGGCCTCCCCGCCGGCACCACGGGTATCCTGTAAACGGTTCTTCCATCACCTGCTGCGGCCCCCCCATCCGGGGAGATCAACTCCGAGGGTGTGGACAAGCCCTTCTTTCCAACCACATTCAGATCCGAGGGTATGTGCTCGTCATCGTGGATCAGGGTCATCTCCAGGTTACATGTTCTGCCCAAGCTGAGACCCTCATCCGGGATCCGTACGGACACTCCCATGGACGGATGCTCGCCGTCCCCCGCGAGAAGAAGTTCGATTACTCTTTCCTGACCGCCCATCTGAAGACCTCAATTGCCGATATATACGCCGCTGATTATCTTTCGGATCATTGATATGGCTGACAGCGGCGCCATGTAGCTCGTTCTGGGATTGGTTGTGGAGGGGAGGTTGAACATGATAACCTGCATCTCCCCGAACCTTCCCCGGACCTCCACCTTGTGATTGTTCCGGGACACCCGTGGATCGGCCACGATCTTGACCCGGGTTCTATCGAATCCAATTCCCGCCAGGGCTATGGTTGCCGCAACATTGACGTTCTTGGGGAATAGTCGGACCGCCTCCCTTGCCGATCCGTCGAACATCGTGATCGGCTCTCCTATATTGGCAAGCTCCTGGCTTCTGTCGTACATGGAGGGGGGAAGGGTCAATCCCTTGGGTGGCTTTGTTACGGTCAGGGTAATGCATTCGATGTCCGCCATCGATCCCGCGAAGATGCCGTCTATTCCCGCGATCGCCCCGGAGGGTATGAATATCCTGGACCCTGTCCTTTCCGCAGCTTCCCTCAGTCTTCCCCATAATCCGTCATCCACAAGCGCACCGACAGATAGGATCATCAGATCCTTCCCATTTTCCACGACATGGGGGCCGATCGTCTCGACGGCTTCCTGGGATGCCGCCTCGATGACCAGATCCGAAGCGCCGATGAATCCCTCCAGATCCTCGCTTCTATACAACCTCACCTTCGACAGTTTCGATCCCATCTCCACTGCCGAGTCATAATTTGTATCGATAGCAGGTATCTCCTCGATACCGTCCATCTGCTGCATTGCGGCTCCGATGGTAGTACCTATGAATCCGCATCCGATTATCCCTATCTTCATCACAACCACCAATGAGGGACCGGGTATCATGCATCAATAGTGCATAACCCGGTCTGCGGTATTTAACCCATATATTATAAATATACGGAAAGTTTCACTTTTTCAATCCGATATAAACCGATCCAGGTGGTGAGCCCAGGTGAAACTGTTTTCAAAGAGAAAGGCAAAGCAGCTTCTGGAACAGGCTATGGATCTTCACAAGAAAGGTGATCTGAGAGCGGCGGAATATCTGTACACCCAATCACTCAGCTACGATCCCAACTCAGCAACCGCTCACCTGAACTACGGAGATCTTCTGCGAAAGACCAATCGGCCGAAGGCGGCCGAGACCGAATATCGAAAGGCAATGATCATGGAGCCGGAGATCGCCGACCCCCATGCTTCTCTGGGAGCCCTCTACCATTCCCAGAACAGATACGAGGAGGCCGAGGCAGCTTATCAGAAGGCCCTCTCCTACAATCCGGGCAACATCAATACCCAGATGAACCTCGCCCAGCTTTACATGGACACCGCGAGGTACACGGAGATGAAGAAGATCTACACGTACCTGCTGAACAAGGTCACGGATCCCCGGCTGAAGAATAAGATCGAGGAACGGCTCAAGTGATCAGCCAATCCATCTCGCACGGATTATGAACCCGGTATGACCCAGCATCTCCGTGTCGGGTCTGACTGCCCCTTCCCTCACGCTGTATTCCCTCCTGATGATCTCCTCGGCGGATATGAAGCTGAAATCCTCGGATCTGAGCATGGCAACGATCCTTTCCATCTGGTTGACGGTCGGAACGTAGCTCACGAATCTCCCGCCGGGCTTCAGCGCTCTTGAAGCGCATTTCACCGCTTTTTCACCGTCCGGTATGTCGATCACGAATCCGTCGGCCTCGTTTTCCAGATCCAGCTGTCTGATATCCCCGATCCTTCCCTCCCATTGTTCGGAAAGCCCGGCAGTTTCGACGTTGGACGATGTTCTTGCAAGATGATCCTGCCTGATCTCGTATGTAATGACGCGGCCTGTCGGTTTGACCGCGTTGAGGAGGGCTATTGTCAGGCCGCCCGATCCTGCTCCGCCCTCGATGACCGTTTTCCCGTCGGCAATACCGAGGTATGCGGTAATGGCGGATGAATCCTTGGGGGTAATTATCTGGGCCCCTCTTTTCAGGTGCTCGATGAAATCGAGTGCATCGGGTCTGATTACCACCATTTCCCTGCTTCCGATCCTGATGCGCGAGCCCGGCCTCAACCCGACGATCGAAGAAGTGGAAACGGCCCCGCGCCCCCCCTCGATCCTTGCCATGTCGCCTTCCAATCGGATCAGAAACGATCTCGGCCCCGACAAGATGAGCACGGATTCCCCGTGCCTGAAAACACCGTTCATGGAAGCAGATATTCCTTCATGATATCTCAATATTTGGGGTGTCCCGCGGGGCTCCCCATTGTTAATTATATACCGCATCAGACAATCGATATCAAACCTCTGAGAAACGTCAATGAACGGAGCGGATAAGACCATGCAGGATTTGCAGCTGGACAAGATCATATCCGAGATAGAATGTCTTGAGAGCAGACTTGATGGTGCCATCAAGAGAAGTCCGTTCGGTTTCGAGACGCTTCCATCCGGGCTATAAATCAGGGGAGATTGGGAATAAGAAAAGGGGTTAGGACCTTACCAAAACCACACACCTGAAGCGGGCTCACTCGGGTGCTTCGAGCCCGCTTACCTTTTGTTATGAAAAACACTACATCAACTAATTAACTTGTTTTTCATAACTCCGCATAACAGAAATATCTAATCGACGCTCTGTTATGCTTGGACCTTGCCATCTTCGATGGGAAGGTCAGCAAAGAACCGAAGGCGGAGCCTGTTCTTTGCGATGATCTCGAAATTGTGAGTCAATATCCCATCGACGGAAGCAATTTGCGAGAATATATTCCTACCTTAAGACACAACATTTACCAATTATTCTATTTTTCATAACTCCGCATAACAGAAATGACCATTTGACATCCGTTATGAATCCCGATAATTCTTTTATATCAACCCAACATTGTGTGGACCGTGTCTGAAAGGATGTTCGGCAACCTGAGCTCCGCCTCTATGTGCGTCGGCCTGATTATCATGTTCATCTCGACGATATCCATAATCTCGTATGCGGGATTGGAAGCACCGGCCGCGGGTAACTGGGCGAAATTCGACAGGACCTCCGGGATCGGTCCGATGGACTACACGCTCAAGGCCGATTTCGATCCCGCCGGTTTCGAGTACGAACTCACGGCCGAACCGGGAGATTCCGGGGGAATAATATCCGGATTCGGTCAGAACGTTTCCATCGGACCCGTTCGGAAGACATATCCCGAGGTAAGGGGAGAATTCCTCGAGAACATGGGCATCCTCTACAATTCCTACAAGGACAAGACGTATGTATACAAGATACTCATGGACAATGTCCCTGACGACGCCGACGTCGACTGGGATCCCAATGTCAGACCGTACGCTTACCTCAACGTCTCCCTCCATTCCGATCTCATACCCTGGTGGCTGGAGAACGGTAAGACGAAGATAACCCTGACAGTAACCTACATCGACAACGACCTGGCCGGACTGGTAGATCCCGCACTCGAGGATAATTTCAGGATCATACTCAGAAATTACAGGATCAAATCCAAGATCTACGACGACGAAACCGGGGATTTCAAGGACAGATCCAACGATATACTGATCCACGAGTCAGACAGGGAGATCACGCTGCGGAATATCGGCGACAGCGTCGACTTCGACGTGGAGGTCCAATTCCCGGAGGGGACCTCGGTGGCAGGTCTCTATGTGGACATCTCCGCAGGTCTGGTCGATTACTGGGGAAGAGGCGAATATTCCACCCTGACGGGCAATGCAAATACCATCAACGTCTATCCCATGAAGACCTCCTATCTGGTAAGGGGTCTGGGTCTGCCTCTGGCCCTTCCGCTCGCTCTCCTTGCAGTGGTTATCGGTGCGGCTTCGGCCGTTGTCAATCTCATAAGGAACCGGAGAGGCAGGAAACCGATGTTATCCCTGATCATCCCGGGCCTTATCATAGCAATATTGGCCCCCGTATGGTTCTACACCGGCATGAATGCGGCCGTCGATCTGCTTTCGGAGAAACTGTCCGGAGCCGAGGAGGGGCTCTCCTTTGGTCCCGGCTTCTACATATGCATCGCCGGTGTGATCTTCTATGTTATCTCCCTCGTTCTGGCAGTGATAGGCAGATTTGCCCGCGGGAAGGAAGGGGAAAAGGAGAAGGAGGTAGAATCGGACAAACTCGTTTTCAAAAGCGTTGATGCCGGACCAGGGAACAATGGGGGCCAAACCGCGGGGCCTTTCAGGTTCAAACAGATCGATCCCGATGGATCTGGGGCAGAGGCCGGACCTCCGAACCGATGAACCGATCCATCGAATTGATCCCAAGGAACATTATATTGAATTTGTATGAGAAGAGATCAGCTGACTGCGAAACCGATAATTACCAATAGATGCATGCGCAGCCCGTGATCATGGATGAGGGTTACGCGCCTCTGAAGGGAGAGATCGAACTCTGGAGAGAAAAGGGATCCTCCCTCCCCCACATGTCTGGCAGATCATGGACCAGGGGCGTGTTCGTATTGACAAATCTGAGGCTGCTGTTCATCAGATCCTTCGATCCCCCGTTTATGGGCGATCGGGGAGCCGATCATATTCTCTGGCAGTTCAGGCTCGAGGAGATCATGGATGTGTCCACGTTCAAACCGTCCAGTCTGATCCCGGTTTCGGTCAGGATCAACACGATGGACAGGCAGTACATACTGAACCTCAACAGCTACAGCCCGAATTTTCTTATGGAAAGGATCGTGAACACTTTCAACAGATACATATCCGCAGACGATGCCCAGGAAGAATCCGGGGTCAGGCATCTGGCAGGGTACTCGGGGACAACCACCCTGAACGATTTCTCGGGGGATCGGGAAATCGGAGGATCCCGGTCACCGATCCGGCCCCCGATCCCGGATAACTGTTTCGCCTGCGGATCTCCCATCGATCAAGACAATATCTGCTGGCTGGACCGAAATGTGTTCCAGTGTCCGGTGTGCGGTTCCAGACTGAAGGTCCGATGATCACCGGGATCAACAATCATGTACACATCTTTACAACGATTAACACGTATTATTCAATAAAAAAACAAATAACGAAATCAGCTTTTTATATACCCCAGACAGATCATAATCACGGCGGAGCATCTCCTATTGTTCATCACGAGACATTTCCTTTCTAGTAATTCTCGCTCCGTCCTGCCGGAAGGGGCGGACCGTCTGTCCCTTCCGGCAGCCCCCATGTTATCTCATCCCGTTTGAAACCGATCCTCTCTCATCAATTCCCAAAAATTCCCAGAAAGGATAACCGGATCTGACAGGCGATCGGCCGGTCTGTTGATAAAACATGCTAAACGTTATTACTTGATAACCGCAATAGGGTTTTTCAATTATCGGGATTCCCGGGAAGGGATGGGAGATCGAATGGGGAGAACGACCGTTTTCAGATCGCCGGTGGATCGGGGAAAGATCCGATCCAAACTGATCCTGCTGGGAGGACTGATATTATTCCTTCTGATCCCCTTCGATGCCGTTTTCATCAATGGACTTGACGGAAGATCCCGGATAATGGGCATCGATTCGACTCTGTTCATAATTGTTATGGATGCGGCGATCCTCATAATCCCTCTGCTCATATTTGGTTTCAGAATCAAAAAGGAAACGGATTATTATTCAAACGATAGGATCGAGGTGTCCAAAGGTTCGGTAAGGATCATCAATAACATTCCCAAAAGCATGAGAACGTGGGAATCCATGATCAGGAGGGATGACATCATCTCGGTCAGCAGATGCGTCCCCGATACCACCATTCATCGGTTCACCTCGATAGGCGACGAGGGCCTATCGGCGCTCCCAGGAAGATCCATCGAGAAATTCACACACCCTTATTATCACGACCGCGGACTTGTGGAACTGAGATTGGACAGCCGGACGGAGTTCACAAGGTGGGACGTTTTCCGGGTGAAGAAGGGTTACGAGAAAATCAGGAAACCGCTGAACAGTCAGAAGGAGAATCCCCCGATCGAACTCGACCGCCTGATCATCTCGATGGAACCCTCCGACGTCGACAGGTTCGCGGGTGCTCTCGGATGGATAAAGCTTGATTCCGGGAGTTCCTCCAACGAGGACGATTACAGTTCCCAGCCCTCGATATCGGATATTTACCGGTTCAACGTGAAGCAGATAGCATTCCTGTTCCTCCTATACCTGATACCGCTTGTTCTACTTCTTGCCTATACATTTGCATCGCCGAGCGTGAGCGCATCTGCGGAGTTCCGGAGGAACGTGATCTTCGCCGCATCGATCGGGTCCGTTCTCCTGATCCCCCTCATTCTGTTCCTCTCCTTCATCGAGATACCGTCCCTCCGGAGGAACTGGAACATCGGCGACCAGTCCGTCACATGCGAGGACGGCTGCATCAAGGCTTCGTTCACATTCACAAACTCCATCGGGGGAAAGGAGATCATCGGGACGGTGATCCCGGGGAATCTGATCCGGGGGGTGTCCATGATCCCGAAAGGGACCGGATCCGGCAGGATCTCACCCGGGGACAGGATATTGTTCCCTTTGAAGGGAATGCCTCCCGGAACCCTGTACAATCCGATCGTGCGATCCCAGGATATCCTGAGGATCGAGCTCAACCAGAAAATCGAGGCGGCCAACTACCTTCCCAGGGCGAACATTGCCCGTAAAATGCCCGATACTCACAGGACCGATGCGGTAGCCCTCGGAATCGATCCTGCTTTCAAAGGAGATCTGCCCGGTATTTTGAGGAAAAAATCGAAAAAGACGAAGGAGGGGCGGGCACATCGAAAACGTGTAGTGTGAAGAACCCGATCAGGCCGTTTCTCCGATGAACACATCGTCGAAACCGGTCACGCCGACGATATCGCCGGCGTGGGCTTCGGGAACCTCGATGCGTTTGAGTCCTTCGAAATGATAGATGCAGGTGATCTTGCCGGCTGTCTTTGCACCGTTG
>JBLIRG010000036.1:0-33103 GCA_049472195.1 Thermoplasmatota archaeon | reverse complement strand
GAGTTATAACGATGATAACTAGTGTGATTACTATAGTCATAATATTATCCAGTTGTTCTTATATCCGATTCCTTCGATTATCCCGGGCCCGAGCTCTCCAGACAGGACGATCAGAAGGAGGCCCAGACCGGATAGGATGCCTCCTGCGGACTTGATCCAGATATCCCTGAGGTACATCATCTCTTCTATGCTCTGAGCATAATTAAACATGTCGAAAGATTTATTCACCAGTGGCAGTGTTCCCGTCATCGTTTGGTACGGCGAGATCGAGGTTTGAGCTTCGATCCCGGCCTTTCGGTGATCGCATGATTGGCCAGGTTAAGGTGGCATTCCGGTATCTAATCGTCATGGGCATCGGGGCCGCTCTCCTTCTCATGACGGTGTTCGTTCCGGTCATATCATCGCAGGCTGATTTCTCGATATACAACCAGGATTGGAACGGCTGCTCCGGAATTGCCAGGGACATATATTCCACCGGATCCTTTCTTCCCACCATTGATATCTCGGAGTCATCCGAGGATCATATCGCCCACAGCAGGATAGACGAGCTCGAAGGCATCGACCCGGAAAGATCGACGATCATGATCATCGGGCCGGAACTGTCCTTCAACGAAGGTGAGAAATCATACGTCGATGGTTTTCTGAAGGAAGGCGGGACAGTCTTTCTTGCTGACGATTTCGGAACGGGAAACGATCTTCTGTCCGGACTCGATACGAGATCGAGGATATCAGGGGATATCATGCTGGATCTTTCCTTCAACGTCCGTGGGAATTTCTCGGTTCTGGCCGATTTTCGGGATCATTCCATAACACGCAACATATCTCTTATCATAACTAGCAACCCGTCCGTGATAATACCCGGTAAGAATGCCGTTTCGATCATGAATTCCTCCCGTTCGTCATGGATTGACCGGGATCAGGATGAGCGGATGGACGACGGAGAAGAGAAGGGCCCCTTTCCGCTCCTGACCATCGAAAGGTACGGAAAGGGACTACTGGTCCTGCTTTCCGATCCGAGCATTCTGATCAACGGATTGATGGATGTACCGGAAATGGATAATTCGGTCTTCGTCGATAACCTGATGGGATTCCTGAGCAGGGACCGGGACAATGTTGTTATCGACGAGTCCCACAGGGATCTGACCAATCCCGTCCATATGATGGGCCGTTTTCTGGGCGGTTTCGAACCGATTCACAAGATCGTCATATTGCTCGTTATCACCACCGCTTTCATATTATTCGAAATCCCTCTTCGGCGCAAATTCGGACCCGCAGTAAGGAAGCTATACTCGAGGTTGGGCAGATCCAGGGAGAAGAGCCCCATGTCCGGGGAAGAGCTCTATAATAATATAGTAAAGAAACATCCGGAATGGAAGGAAAACACGATCAGGAAGCTGATCAGAGAGATCGAGGGAGATACATGAGCGAATCCCGGAAGATATACGAGACTGTCAAGACAGAGGTGGGCAAGGCGATCATAGGCTACGAGGATGTCATAGAGGATTTTCTGATCTGCCTCTCATCCGGAGGCCATATTCTGCTGGAGGGAGTTCCGGGAGTGGCGAAAACCACTCTGGCCAAGACGATCTCCGCGGTAACGGGATTGACATTTTCAAGGATACAGTTCACCCAGGACCTGCTGCCCTCGGATATCACGGGACACTACTACTACAACCAGAAGGTTCAGGAGTTCCAGTTCAGGAAGGGCCCCATATTTGCAAATGTGGTCCTTGCCGATGAGATAAACAGAGCCCCCTCGAAAACCCAGTCCGCTCTGCTTGAGGCGATGGAGGAGAAACAGGTCACCGTGGAGGGAAATACATTCAAGCTTCGGGAGCCTTTTCTGGTGATCGCCACGATCAATCCGGTCGAACTGGAGGGGGTTTATTCCCTCCCCGAGGCCCAGCTTGACCGGTTCATGATAAAGGGAAAGATGGATTACCTCCAGACCGGTGACGAACTCAGGATGCTGGCTCTGAAGAACAAGGGGTGGAAGGACTCACAGGTAAAATCCCTCGGTATACCGATTTTCGAGACAATGAGATCCGAGATACGGGGATGCCATGCCGATGGATCGATACTCCGCTACATCAGGGATATCATCGCCTCGTCAAGGGATGATAATCTCATCGTACTGGGTGCAAGTCCCCGGGCCGGCGAACAGCTCCTCTATGCCTCGAAGGCGCATGCGATCATAATGGGGAGGAACTACGTTGTACCTGACGACGTGAAACGATCCGCCAGGAAGGTGCTTCCGCACCGTCTCACACTGTCGCTCGACAGCGAGCTTGAGGGCACTACCCCATCGGCTGTCATAGAGAATATCCTGTCCAGGGTCGAGGTTGTCAGGAACCCGCAGGCCCGATCCGGGATTGCAGCTGCCAAACCTGCGGCAACCGAGTGATCAGTTCTTATATCATATTTCCATAATGGTGCCTGAACAGGTTGTTGATCAGATGGCTGAATCTCCGTTTCTGGCATACGACATCAGGGGAAGGATTGGAGAGCAATTGGATGAGGAGATGGCATTCCAGATCGGACTGGCATATGCCAAACTCTTCAAACCCGAATCCGTCGTGGTCGGGATGGATGTCAGGGAATCATCCCCCGGGATGTCCGAAAGCCTCATGGAGGGACTTCAGAGCGGCGGATCGGATGTGATAGACATAGGACTCTGCGGAACTGAGGTTGTGTACTTCGCGACCTCGTACCTCAAAACAGACGGGGGGATCATGGTTACGGCCTCCCACAATCCCAGGGACTACAACGGGATGAAATTCGTCGGTAAGGGATCTGTGCCCATATCCAAGGATAACGGCCTTCATACGATGCGCGACATGATATCCGAAGGTTCACTGAGCGGATCAAGGCGCGAGGGAGAGGTCCGGGAGGAGGATGTTTGGGATGCATACACGGACAAGGTGCTGTCCTTCCTGATCGGACCGGAATCCCTGTCCGGATTCAAACTCGTGACCGATCCCGGCCACGGATGTGCCGGTCCGGCGCTTGATCGGATCTCCGAGAGGCTTGATCTTGACATCGTGAGGCTCCATCACGAACCCGACGGATCATTTCCGGCGGGAATACCGAACCCGATCCTCCCCGAGATGCGGGGTCCGGTCATCGAAGCAGTCAAGGAGTCCGGAGCGGATATCGGAATAGCCTGGGACGGTGATTTCGACAGATGTTTCCTCTTCGACGAGGAGGGGGCGTTCGTGGACGGGTATTACATCGTGGGTCTCCTCGCCGGAAAGATGCTCCAGAATGAGCCAGGGGCAAGGATAATCCACGATCTCCGGCTGATCTGGAATACCCTGGAGATAGTCAGGGAAGGCGGCGGGATCCCGATCCAGAACAAGACGGGACACGCCTTCATCAAGGACCGTATGAGGAGGGAGGATGCGGTATATGGCGGGGAGATGTCAGCTCATCACTACTTCAGGGACTTCTACTACTGCGATACCGGTATGGTGCCCTGGGTTCTCGTTCTGGAACTCATGGCTGATACCGGCAAACCGCTGTCTCGCCTGATAGGCCGGATGATGGATAGGTATCCTGTCAGCGGGGAGATCAACAGGAAGGTTTCTGATCAGAGAGCACTCCTCGAATCGATTCAGGAGAGGTACGGACCCGGATCCGTCTCGATCGATCATACCGACGGTGTCAGCATAGAACACAGGAATTACCGGTTCAATATCAGGGCGAGCAATACAGAACCACTCATCAGGCTCAATGTCGAGACCAGGGGGGACCGGGATCTCCTGGATGAGAAGACATCTGAGATACTCGAAGTCATTGACGGGTTTTGAAGAGTGATATTTGATCCGCATGAAAATACATGAAACAGGATACGGGTCGCCTTTCTCTGGTATTTAATGGAGTTTTCATTTCAAGCATTCCACCGATACGGTAATAAACTTGAAGTAGCGAGTGCAGGGTCGATCTGAGGAAAAAATGAGGGTGATTCGTTGAAAGATAGTAGAAAGATCTGTCTAATAACCGGAGCCTCTTCCGGAATCGGAAAAAATATTGCTCATGAAATGGTCCGTAGAGGTTGGCGTGTTATTGCGGTTGCACGCAACAAGTACAAACTTGACGAATTAGCAGGTCTCATCGGAAAGGATAGATTCATTCCCATGGTTTGTGATGTCGGTCGATTTGATGATGTAAAAGAAATATCCAATGAAATAAAGAATCGAGATCTATATCCGGAATTGTTCTTCCTAAACGCGGGGGATGGAGATATCGAAAATGATGAAGTGCTTGACTGGGACCTTCATAGAAAGATATTCGATGTGAATTACTTCGGGACGATAAGTTGGATCAATCAATGGCTTACACCGACTAAGAATAGAAACGGTGGGATCTTCGTTGCCACATCATCCCTTCAATCGTTTAGAGGCATGCCGGGTGCTGCGGGGTATGGTGCTAGCAAATCCGCCATAAGTCATTGTTTCGAATCACTGGACGCCATGTATCATAAGGATAATATCAGATTCCTTGTGGTATATCCCGGGCCAGTGGATACTGCAATGTTAAAATCCGACCGGCCGCTGCCGTTCACATGGAAACCGGAGAAGGCAGCAAAATATATTGTCAAAAAAGTTATGAAACGTATTACGAAGATCAGGTTTCCTTTTGTCTGGGCCATGATGGTGAAAATGATCGGAATACTGCCTGATGAGATATATTTGCGGTTATTTAAGATGAAATCTAGCAAGCCTGTAAAATACTGAATGTGAAAATCATCCATTAAATTGATTCGCATGTGGGAATTTTTCAGATTATTCCGCGGAAGGTCAGCAGATCCGGGGCACGGGATCGCCGTAGGGGGGATCCATTATTCTCCTGCCTCCCACCTCGGTTTCGAGAATGACATCACCCCTCCCCTCGACCACCCTGCCGATAATGGCCGAATCCCTTCCAATGTCGTGGGACCTCAGGACCTTGAGGATATCCTCCTCGATTCCCGGGGCAGTGCAGATTATCGCCTTCCCCTCGTTTCCGATCTCGAAGGGATCGAGGCCCAGCATGTCGCAGGCTGAAAGAACGCTTTTTTTGACAGGGATGGTTTCCTCGGAGACCTCTATCCTGAAACCGGATTTTCTGGCCCATTCGTTGAGGCCGTTCGCCAATCCTCCGCGGGTAAGGTCCTTCGCGGCGACGATCCCACCGGCCTCGATCGCGGATCCGATCAACCCGTTGAGGGGAGCGAGGTCGGATATCAGGTCGGTCTCGAATCCGTACCCCTCGCGAAAGGACAGAAGGGAGATGCCGTGATCCCCGACGGATCCTGTGAGAATTATCGCATCACCTGGCCTTGGAGAATCGTCACGCAGCCACCTGGATTTCATTCCGGGGGATCCCGCTTCTTTCCTGAGATCTCCCGCTTTTTCGAGGCAGAGATCAAGGTCCGGGTGCCTTTTTCCCATTCCTGACGTGGTAACGATCATTCCCTTGACTCCCCCCCTTTCCACGACCTTGGTGTCCCCTGTTATCACTCCCACCCCGGAGAGTTCGGAGGCTTTCCCGATCGATCCGACAATCCTCTGAAGGAGATGAAGATCAAGACCTTCCTCGATAACCATGGATAGGGCAAGAGCGACCGGTTCGGCACCCACCACCGCAAGGTCGTTGACGGTGCCGAAAACCGAGAGGCTTCCTATATCACCGCCCGGGAACTCCAGTGGCCAGATCGTGTGCCCGTCGATCGTGAAGGCCCAATCCTCAACGGATGCAGAATCATCCAGAATGTCGGCGGACAGGTCCTCCTCTCCGATTTCCAGTTGTCTTCCCCGGATCCTCGGGAGGATAACGTCGGAAAGCATCTTCTGCATCAGTTCCCCGCCGGCGCCGTCACCGAGCTGAACCGATCTTCTGTCGTCCATGATGACCAAATCCTGTATCTAATGGGGATTGCTTCCTGGTAGATTTACTTGATCCCTTCGAGGTCCTCGAGTTCATCCCTTCTCCTGAACTGAATGAAAACGAAAGCGGCCACCATGACGATCAATATAAGAATGATGATCCCGAAGATCACCAGAATGATGTCCTGTCTTCCATGATCATCTCTTTCGCCTTTAACGTTCAGCCCGACGTTCATCGTCCGCTCGCCAGCGAAAGTTCCATTGAAGGTCTCGGCAGTAACTATGAACTCTATGGGAACGGTCTCCCCTTCCGTGAACGGGATCTCCAGGTTGAAAAGGATGGTACCAGTTGTATCCGGCTGGAGGACGAGTATCCTTTTCCCCAGGGGCAGGCTCTGGGATGATCCGGAATCCGGAAATATTGTCGCATTGCAGATGAAGGTAAGTAGAATCGGACCGGTATTCGTGATCTTGATGCGAAGTATTCCTCCTGATGGGGTGAGATTGCCCGTATCCTCGTCCAGAGCAATGCTCCAGGGGGGATCGGAAAAACCCCAGAGCGATACCGCGACAGTCGTGTTGTCGTATGAATATCCCATGGTGGAATCCCACACGGCCAACATGATCACATGAATTCCCGGGGACAGGAGCACGTGGTTGGTGAAAAGGTTGTTAAGGGACCCTATGACCACGGGTGGTGTGAGTATCCCGTCACGATCGGAACTCCAGCTGACGGTGAGGTAGTCCCCACGGTCAGGATCATATGCATATCCCTGAAGCTTGTGGACCTGACCAGGGGTCTGCGTCGAGCCGTTGATGGGATTGATGATCTTCACGTCACGGGGTGCATCGGGCCTCGCTTCCACGAATACCCCGATATAGAACGGGACCGACGCTTCCCCGTCGGATACGAGAAGTTGAACATATCCTGTTCCTTCCTGATCGGGGTCCGGGAAGACCCATAGAAAGTCTCCTCTTATCTCCGCATCGAACAGATGGGTTTCCGAGATCCTGATGGTGATCTCGTCACCGTCCTCATCCCTGAATATCCCCGTCAGATCCAGGGAACCCGGCCCCTCGTCCTCGATCAATTCGATCTCAACGCTGGTGACTATCATCTCGGGGATATGGTTGTTGTGTTCGGTACGCGCCGAAATCGGACCGACCATTTCGGACATGGGTCCGTCGTTGTCGAGGGATCGTATCCCGTATTCGTATGTGGTGTTGTCTTCGAGTTCCAAGTCGATATAGCTGTAACCATTCCATCCCGTTCTGGCTATTTCCATGAACTCATCGGAACCGGGATCTCTTCTGTAGATGGCAAATCCCTCGAGGTCCTTGATGGAGGTCGGGGCCCATTCAAGGGATATGCTCTCGTTTGACAGAGGGGTTGCCGTTATGTTCTTCGGGGGCGGAGGGGGCAACAGGTCCATGGGAACCGCGGTGACCTTCTCCGAGGGATCGGAATGATGACCGGCGGGATCGACAGCTATCAGGTGAAATTCATAGGTCAGGCCGTTTTCCAGTCCCTCTATCAGGCTCCAGTTCCTGGGGTATGAGATCGTTCTCCAAGGCAGATCAGAATTCTCCCCTATGTTCCTGATCTTGAGTATAGCCTCGCCGATATCCTCCCCCCGGTAGCTCCAGGAGAGGTTGATCGAATTCCCCTCGATGGATGGATGTGGTATGATATCGGCCGGAGGAAGGGGGCTGTCGTCCACCGTAACCTGAATAGGAACGGACCATCCCCGGGATCCGAAATCATTGAAGGATCCAGCCCTGAAATACAGGGTTCGGTTGGGATTGGACCTTATCCACAGATCGGATTCGGCAGTGCTCCATGATAGGATATCCCTGAGAAATTCCCGATCGGTGCTTCTCTGTATGATGAAATGGCTGTCCTGATTTCCGTTTATCCTTATCAGGACATCTGCCGTTCCATCGTTATAGGTATATGCTATCCCCGGTATCCGGGGTCTGATATGGTAGTTCTCCATCATGAGCGGATAGCTGTCCCTTCCGAGGAAAGGAATATCCGTATCACCGATACCGTCGTTTGCCCTTCTCCCACCGCTTCCGTCGTCCCGGCCCCTGTAGGTTGACCAGAAGTTTCCCTCCAGCAGAGTTTCATTGTGCCATATGGAATTGATGGATCCGTCAGCGTGGTATGTATTGCCCTTGAATACATTATGGTAGATGGTGCAACCCCGGGGATCGGAAACGCCGATTATTGATTTCTCTATCCTGTTCAGGACGATCAGTGTATTTGATGGTTCCTCGATTCCCGTTCTGCATCGATCGAACGTCGAATTCCTTATCAGTCCATCGGTTATCCCGATCAGGGTTGTCAGGTTGATGAATTTTGAATCATGGATGTAACCCGGTGAGTCGTGATATCTGATCCTTCCGTCCACTACCGTCGTTCTTATCAGGGTGGTCGTCCCGTATGTTTCTATCGGACCTGTGCTTCTCTCGAACACGCAGTCGGTCATGACCGCGGATGCATCTTCATCCACGAAGATGCCGGTCGTTGAATTGAATAGATGGGACTCGTACAATCTCAGTTCGCCCTGTTTCAGCCTGATACCAACATTGTAACCGCTGATGTTTACACTGCCGATCTCCCACGGATAGTTCCTGTCCAGCGTGATCGCGGTCCCCAAAGATGTGGTCTCCATATGCATGTTCCCGATGGTGGATGTTGTTCTCGGTGACAATATTCGGCAGTCTCTGAACCGGGATTCGTTTATGTGAACGGGAACATCATATATGTCGAACCTCCGGATGAAGGAATTTTGGATGAAGACTCCAAAACTCGAATGTGATCCGAATAACAAATTTGAAGCCTGAGTCGAACCCAGTATTTCGGATGCGTCATCGGATGTCGACGAATCGCGGTCGCCATCGCCGATTATCAGCGTCCCGTTTACGACCACGTTTACCACGGATGATCTGTTTACATCCAGTTTCACCGTGCTGTTGTAGATCTCCAACCTGCCCTCGATCCTGACAAAGTCCTCAACAAAGACCGAGGAATCCCTCCAGACAACCGTTTCTCCGAAGGGGATCAGCAGGCCGTTATGAAACGACAGGTCGAAATCCGACCGCACGTTGGCTGCTGAAGATTCATGTGTATAACTGCCACCGTACGGGAATCCCGGAAGGATCAGGAGGACTGAGACCATAATCAAGAGGCGGCGTATCACGATCAACTAACATTTTCTGGCGGATATAATATTTTCGCCGGAGATCACCCTCCCAGGGGCCCAAGAAGACTTCTGCCGAGATCGGTAATGGAATAGATAAGGAACCTTCCCCTCCTTTCCGATTCAACGACCCCGACCGATTCCAGCTTCCTCAGATGAAATGATACCAGATTGGGAGCCATTCCGGTAAGATCGGTGATCAGGCCGGGGGTCAGGGGTGAGAAGTTCAGGTAGTAGAGTATCTCGATCCTTCCCTTTGCTGAAAGAAGGGAATATACCTTTTCAAGCCGATCAAGAACGGATCTCTCGAGCTTCATCCTTTTCAGGCCGGGGATTCCGCCCCACTCCTCGATCGAGTGCTCCACCGTCGGCGGCAGGTCCGTGTGGTCATCCTCATTCTTCACTCAGCTTCCTCCATCAATTCTATCGATAGGTATTGTTCCTGTCATCAGGCTTCGGAGTGCGGAATGGAGAAGCACCTTCACCGTGGACCTCCATGCAGTTTCTTCCGCTGCCCTAATGGCCATTTCCAGCGCGCTCTCGTCTATCTGAAAATCAACATCCTTGAAATGGACGTCCATCAGTATCAATCCGTGCGGTGGTGCGGTGGTGATCCTCTCGGCGATGTTTCTTGCCGCCGATTCTTCGGTTTTGCCGTCGATCAGCGATCTGATATCCTCGAGTGTGACGTCCCCGGTAGAGTAGGCTGTGGCGGCTCCGACCATCCTCCTTATCTGATTCCAGAGAAACCTCGTTCCAACGACGTCTATGATGACCATGTCCCCGCCCCCGGATACATCATACGCCTGGGCCCTCTCGATCGTCATCTCTGTATTCCTCTCATCATCCTGCCTGCTCATGTACCTGAAATCGTGGGTTCCCATGAAAGACAGCACGGCCTCGTTGATCCTGCTTATAGTCGAGACATCATATCCTTTCGGGGGAAGGTGGTATCTGTACCATCTGTTGGTTGCCCATCTGGGATTCTGCTGTTCCCTCATCTCACCCGACGCCCAGCACCAGATCCCGTCCGTATTCGCGTTAAGAGCTTTGAGCAGGACGCCCGGATCCCGATCGGTATCGATCGCGAACACATTCCCCAGGGCTGAAACACCTGAATCCGTCCTTGATGAGAACTTCACCGTGCTCTCCCTCGGGTGATCTATCTCCCCCATGGTCTTGAGAGCTCTGTTGACAGCACCCTCTACGGATCCGGGATCGTCGTCCCCCTGCCTCTGGGAGCCGTGAAAAAGTGATCCGTCGTAGCCGATCTTGACCGCATATCTCATGACAGGGCATGGTAAGGATGACAAATACCTTTTTTCATGGATGACTGCATACCCGATCACAAAGCAGGAATGGAGGGCGAAAATGGATCGGGCTGACATTGACTCGAATGATATCGGGTGGAAGATCGTACCAATCCTCGTGGAGCCGAAGTACGGAGGCAATATTGGATCCATAGCCAGATGCGCGATGAATTTTTCCCTGGACGAGTTAATCATGGTCAATCCTCCCGTGATAGGCGACGAGGCTATTGCATATTCAATGCATGGGCGCTCCCTTCTTGACGGGGCGACAAAGGTCGGATCGTTCGACGAAGCAAGGTCCCTTGTGGATATCGTCGTCGGCACGTCAGGAATATCGGATTCCAGGGAGAAATGCCACGTAAGGAATCCGATGACGCCCGATGAACTGATCCGCTGGATACGCGGCTTTGATGGCAGGGTGGGTCTTGCCTTCGGCAGGGAGGATTTCGGCCTCCTGAACGATGAGCTGGAAAAATGCGATCTGCTGGTGACGATACCCGCCAATCCCGATTATCCGATATTGAATCTGTCGCACTCAGCATGCCTTCTGTTTTACGAGCTGTTCAGGATACGATCTGGTGATTTTCGTAACAATGCCCGAAGCATCAATGGAAAGGAAAGGGAGGTGCTCATGGACCACTATCGCAGGCTGCTTGCTGCATCCCGGATTCCCGAGCATAAGATACCGATATCCATGATACATTTCAGAAGATTGATGGCCAGGGCTTCTCCGAACGTGCGCGAGTTCTACTCCCTGATGGGGACCTTGTCCAGGGCAATGGATTACAAACGCAAGAAATGGGACAGGTCCGGAAAGGATGAGGAATGATTCGTGAGTTCAATAATTCCTCTGATAGGACTGGGGCTGCTGGTACCCTCCCTGGTATGCCGCGTATGGATTCTGTTCTACGGGTCGGAAAGAGGGGGGCGGTTGTGCGGTCTTGTTTCTCTTTCGTGACCTGGCGAAAAGCAGCATGACTATGATGAAAAGCACCACGACAACCATGCCGATCCCTCCCGCAACCAGTCTGGGATCGAGTGATTTGGATTTTCCGGATGTGTAATTGGCTGATCCGCCCGATATGATCTCGAGCTGGGCTGACAGGGAGCTTGAAGCTCCTGACAGGTCGAGGACGGTGACGTTAATTGTGTATATTCCGGGTTCCACGAGGTTGAGGCCCTGGATCTCGAACGAGTACTCGAGATCACCCGCGTCCAGGTCGGGAGGGACGCCGTTGTCGAACATCTCGAAAGGGCCACCCATGTCCATTGATGACAGGTCGCAGAATACCTTGTCGATATCCCCCTGCCCGTCCGGGTCCTCCACAACAGCGTATATTACAGCGGTGCTGTTCTCCTGACCCGCCTGCAGTATCGAGGGATTTACGTTCAGCACTTTGATGACCGGAGGTCTGTTGGTTGTATCGTCCATGACCTGAATGTCCAGGGTATCGGTATCCGATCCTCCGAAGGGATCCGTTACAGTCACCCTGATCCTCGCAATCCCGGTCTCGGACGGGGCCCTGTAGGTGACCTGTTCGGAATCCCCCTCGATGGAGCCCATTGACGCCTCGTACTCGTATGTCAGTTCGTCCCCTTCCTGATCGATGGCAATCACCCTCAGTGTGGTGGTCTCCTCGATCATTATCTTTGTCTTCGTCGCAGTGAAGGATGTGATCGACGGAGCGCTGTTCGGCTCCCCCTCCTCAACAATTACCTTGGCCTTTGCCGTGTCGGACCCTCCGTCGGGATCGGTAACCTCCACATCCAGGTAGTAAGTGCCGGGATCGAGCGGAGCTCTCCAGGTCCAGATAGGACCATCTCCGGATATGGTCCCGTCCGAAGCGGTGAGGAGGTAGGAGAGCGGGTCCTCATCCTGGTCGGTGGCCTTGACCTCGACCCTGCATTCGGAACCGACTGTCGTCTGGTTCGGTTTAACGGTGAATGACGATATCAGGGGGCGGTGGTTGATGCCGGAGTATGTGACCGCTTCCCTAACCGCCTGGTAGGCATCGATGATCCCGTATCCGTACCTCTCGTTGTAGGCATCGGATATGAATTCGTCGTAGGGTTCATCCCTGCTCTCGCTCGACCTGTGAAGAACCCCTATCAGATCCTTTGTCTTTCCTGTATCTCCGAGTTCCGGATTGGCCTCTAGCATAAGGGCCAGTACACCCGCCCCTATGGGGGCTGAATACGAAGTCCCCGATCCCGAGGCCCATCCCTCCGCTCCCTGTAGGTTGGAAAACCTTGCATATGACGCGAAGGTGATCCCGACGGCGGGAGCCACCACATCGGGTTTCATCTCGTCGTACTGATCGAGATCACCATCGTCCGTCCTAGGACCGAATGTCGACTGGCTCCAGTAAGCGTCATCATCCCTGTCAATCGTATTGCCGTCGTCGGTCCCGCCGACGATGATGGCGAGATCAGGCCAGCTCGTCTGGGTCTGATCCGAATATGATCCTCCGCTGTTTCCCGCTGCCATGACTATCTTGATGCCCTCACCGGTTGCAGCGTCTATTGCCCGGGCAATGGCACCATCGATCGGCCCTATTCCCAGTGATATATCAATGATATCTACACCGGAATATCCGCCGGAGGGCCATTCGGTATCGATGTTGTCGGAGCACCACTGGATAGCTTCGAGCATATAGCTCGCCACGGGTTCTATCTGGGCCGGTATTCTGCTCATGATCTTGAGATCGATCAGACCGGCCTCGGGAGCGATCCCGACATATTCCCCGGATTCCCCGCCCCGTCCTATGGCAATGGATGCGACACCCGTGCCGTGCCCTCCGGTATCATCGGGATCGAAGCTCCCGTCCCTCGGGGTGAGCGGGGTTTCCGGTTTGGTGAAATCCACTCCGGCCGCGAAGGCATTCCGAAATGTGGGATGTTCGTTGTCGATTCCAGAGTCTATGAAGGCGATGGTTATCCCGTCACCCTTGTATCCGAGATCATGGGCGGTATCGGGGCTGTAGAGATCTGAAGGACCCGCCCTTGAACCTGGGGATGCCGTGTCAAGGAATACCTCTCCGGCTCTTTGATACTCCACGGAAATCACGTTTTTATCATGGAGGATAAGATCGATGACATCTTCATCGGCTATCTCCGCGGAGATCACCGGAAGGATATGAAATTCGGCAAGGATGCGGACGTTTAGGTCCGAAATGTGTTTTGATACATCCGCAACGGACTCATCATCAGCCACATGGATGAACACGTTAACCGGATATTGAACTCCCCGGTCTATCTCATCATCTATGCCGTTTCCGTCGAGATCGTATGATCTTGATCGGACGGAATGGATTCCTTCATTTTTCAAACCTTCAATGGAGGGCGCCGCAGCAAGGACCAGTAAAAATACGCTTACAAGCGCGGCGATCCCGTATATTCGCGGTCTGCTTTCGCTCATATCATGCCTCCGTCGAGTCATTTCCCGTCGGTCATCCGGTATCAATGACCGCAAATACGTGATTCGGGGAAAGAATCGTGATCATTTCATGTGAACTGGTTCCACGACAAGTGATCGTATCCTGACGATCTTGTCGTCGGTCACCTCGATGTAGGTATCTCCGAATATGCCTCCTTCGACCACCGAGGGATAGGTGAATATCTTGGGCTCCTTCTGCCCGGTTTTTTCTGGTTCGGGCTTCCCGGGAGCCGGTCTGGTTCCCGGTGCAACCGGTTTGAATTTGTTAACCTGAGGGGACGGTTTGCCGACCGGCGGGGCGGGCGGTCTCGAAGGCGGCTTCGAAACCGGTTGTGCCGGTTTGGGAGGATTCGGTGAAGCCTCTCTGGGCCTGTAGACAAATGCTCCGATCAGTACAAGTATTATGAATAGAACAATCGCGCCTATGAATCTAAAAAGAGCCGGGATCGCAGGATCGATCAGATCCGCAATATCCGAGATGAATTGGGGGGCGATTATTGCCAAACCGATATACAGGACGTAAATGATAATCAGCAATATCAATGGACCCGGACTTGCCTTCGGTCCGTTCGGCGGGGGCTGGGGCCGTCCCTGCTGTCGTGGATCGGGTATTCCGTTTGGCATGATATATTGGGTTAATGGTTAGATTATCTTAAACGTTTCCCATATTGAGGTACGGGCGGCATCCTTCGGTCCGTTCCTCGGAAATGTTATATCGGACAGACAGGTTGAACCGTTGATGGCGGAAGCTCTTTCTTTTACGGAGGTACTTCTGATCCTTCTTCGGGTCACCGTAACCATGGTCCCCGCCATGACGGCCAATACATTTGCCCCGTTTCTGGGCGGTGGCAAACCGGTTGATTTCGGAATTACCAGGCCTGACGGAAGGAGGTATCTGGGAGACGGCAAGACGTGGAGAGGTTTCATTGGCGGGTCCGCAGGGGCTTCACTTTTGGGATTGAGCCTTCTTGTCATCATGCACACGACCGGGATCCTTGAATTCGAGGACAGCCTGTGGGGGCCGCTCCCGCACAGCATTGTTCTCATAATCGCACTGGCGGTGGGATCGCTGTTCGGGGATATTCTGGGCTCCTTCATGAAGCGGGCTCTGAACAGGCCGAGGGGAACCAGGACACCGTTCCTGGATCAGTGGGATTACATCATAGGAGCCGTTATTTTCATACTCCCGTTCTATCCGTGGTGGTACGATCACCTCATAGCCGATTACAACTGGATCGGATCGGTTCTCTTCCTGGCAGTTGCCATGATCGCCCATATCATTGCCAACAGGATAGGATACATCATAGGTGTCAAGAAGGAACCCTGGTAGTGAAATGCAATTCCCACCGGGATCCCCGGGAGATCTACCGATGCGAAATGACCGGAAACGGTCAGGGTCCTGCGCTTTGCAACAGGTTTTAAGCCCAGCTTTGTAAAAAAAATCCCCAAATCAATAAGTGATCTTGTTCAAATCACCGATATACGTGGAAAGTCAATGACTGATAAACATTTATAAACCATGAGGCCGATTTTTAACGGGGGATGCTTTGGCCAGATGGGATGTTCACCTCTCCTTCGGTTTGCTGGCTCTCGTTGTTATCGTGTCCGCCCTCGTTTTCTCCCTATTCAACGCATCGAAGATGTCGGGGATCGGGGAAGGCTTCGGCTACTTTTACAAGCCCATCATTATCGGGGGATCGGCATTGATGGTGGGTTCTGTCCTTCCGGATATCGACGGTAAGGGAAATATCAGATGGATCGCTGGTCCGGTGGCGGGATTCATGGCCTTTCTGCCTCCCTTTCTTGGATGCTTCTCATCCCTGGGAATCATGAAAGCCCTCGAGTTCGCCGCGTCCGAGGGAGCGGTGATATTCCTCATTTTCACGGTCTCAGGTTATCTCTTCCTGCTTATCCCCATGAAGCACAGGGGAATAATGCACAGGACCGGGACCGCTGTCGTGTTCGGGGCGGTGATAGGTATCTATACGGCAATGTCCGCCCTGCTTTCCATACCTCAGGTTTTTCTGGTCTTCTCGATGGGTACTATCGGTTACTGGTGGCATCTGGCCCTTGACGGCCGCTTCATCTAGGCGGAAGGCATCGTCTCCAATACGTTGGCCACCACGGTTTCCTGGGGGATTGCACCGGAATCATAAACCTCTGTATCAGGGGTTCCCGTCGGAATATGATCGGATATCCCAAAATGGTATGGCGTGCCGTCAGGTCCTACGCTTACCGTCTTCTTCCTCGAAAGCAGGAACACGATCACAGCGGATGCCGCTGCCAATATGAGCATGACGATTAGGACTGTTACGAGAAAAGCGGATGTGAAAATCGTATTCGTCTCCTCGCTCGATACGGACAGGACCGTGATCTTCTCCGTCCCGCTCCATATTGTTTCGCCGCTTTCGCTGGCAACGATGATCTCAAGTTCGTAATCGCCTGGATCCACGGTGATCTCCATCCTGCCTGAATAGGTTCCATCCCCGGACAGCCTGTCTCCGTCTTCTCCTTCATCGTTGAGCTGGATCCCGCCCGGTACGATCGTCCCGTCGGGATCTGCGATCACGATCAGATCGCTTGACGGCGGTTCAACCGAGACCTCCAGAAGAAGCTCGGATCCCGTGTTGATCTCCCTGACCGATTCGACGGAAACCGAAATCGAGGATACGATGGAGATGGTGACCGTTTCCTGTGCGGTCTCGCCGAAGGAATCGGTGGCGGTAATTGTAATGACTGCGGAATTTACCAGTATGAGGCCAGGAGGCGTGTAGGATCCGGTGTATTCCCCGTCCCCCGCGGACTCGTCGTCGCCGATCCCGTTGTCAACGAGGGGTACATCCTCAGGTCCTCCCAGACCGCTCAGGTCAGCCTCGACGAAAAGCCGGTCGTCGGGAAGATCCGGGTCCTCGATTAGGGCGGTTATCACCAGTGGCGTCTCTCCGTCGTTGAGCAGAGGATCGGGTTCGACGCCTGCGGATATTATCCTTGGCCGGTTGAAGGGATTGTCGATCACCATGAGGCAGTACTTGGTTTCGGAGTACCTGTCCCCGTCGAACGATCTTGCCATGAAATCGTATTCTCCGGGTAGTTCCCGGGTCGTATCCCAGACGTAGGACCATTCTTCCCTTCCCTTGGCAGCGGTCCAATCGACAACGGCATAACCCGATTCATCCTCTATCCTGACGTCGACCCGATCTATTCCAATATCATCCTCGGCCGTTCCGCGAACTGTCATCAGTCCGTTGGCCACCGTCCCGTTCTCGCATTCGATCTCAACTGTCGGCGGGTAGTTGTAATCGGAAGGTCTCACGGTGATCCTGGCCGAATCCCTGCCCCAGTAACCGAAATCGTCCCTCGCCTCGAGAACTGCGGTGTATATTCCCTCGGACGGGTATCCCTGGTAGTCGAACGAATAAGCATCCGAACCCTCGCTATCCCATTCCCCATCACCGTTGACGTCCCACCGAAGATATTCGATATTGCCGTCTGCGTCCTCGGCATCTCCGGAGAAAGTGAGCGTCTGTCCGGCCTTCACCTCCCTGTCGGGTCCGGCATCCACTATCGGTACCGAGTTAGGGGTGAGATAAGAAGAGTACATCAGTGACGAACCCCCCGATCCTCCTGCAATGACCGCACCGCTGGTATTGGAGTATGCCCCGATCCGAAGTGTGATGCTTTCCATGTACCCTACTACGGCCTCCTCGTCAAGAAGCTCCAGGCTCAAGACGGAGGTCTCGTTGTTTCCCGGAATCTGGAACGTTCTGGACGTCGTTGACACCTCCTCTCCAGCCGTCATCACGGCCTCAATATGGATCTCCGCCGCTCTTTCCGAGATCGTCTCGGCTCTGAATACCGCGGGATAAAGAAGCGTCCTCGTCCGGTCCATCTCCTCGCTGGTCCACATACCCAGCATATCCACCTCGTTTCCCTCGGGTATGTCCATAATGAAGGGATCGGACCCGTTTCTCGTCATCATCCCCGACTCCTCGAGGAACAGGGTCACTCCGTCGGATGACATCGCCGTAACGTTGATCTCCTGAACAGCCTGATTGGAGCTTTCCGCCCCTCCGTTGTCCATCACGACCAAGCTTGCAGTGTATGATCCCGGTTCGGAGTACCTGTGAACGGCTGTCGGGCTGTCTATCCATCCCGAGACCTCCCCGTCCCCGTAATCGAAGTTGTATGACACCACGTTCCCCCCCACGAGATTCGTGTCATCCGAACCGCTTCCGTCGAACAGGAACTGGGTCAATGTCGAGCCGTCTCCAGGTGTGACTGTCAGATCGGCTATCGGCGGGGGATTGATCCCCCTCACGGTAATGGGCCTCTCCGCGGAATTGTTGTCCTCGACGCTTTCAAAAATCTCGTTATCGGGATCGGCGATCGCCGTTATGGTGTGGATGCCGGCACTCGTGATCCATTGGAATTCCGCCATTGCATGATCCCTGTATGGAACCGTTATCCTCTCCTCACCTATTGTTCTCCCCGTCCTCTCAGGACCGTCGATTATCCTTACAAGGCAGTCCCGGGCGTCCGATCCTCCCGTGTTGTTCACCTTCACCGTTATCGTGATCTCGTCCCCCCCCTGGGGCAGGCTGTCCGAGAACAAAATGGATGATGGAATGATGGAAACATCCGGCGGCTCCGCTTCAAATGATATGGTGACGTCCCTGTTCTCCACGAACCCCATCATCGAGTTGATCCACAGCCATCCGTCAATGGTCTCCTCATCTCCGATGTTCCCGATCGGAGTGATCTCGGCGGAAAGGACCGGATCGCTCTCCTGCATCGAATCGTTGTAGCGGGCATCAACGGCAACCACCCAGTTGTCGCCTCCTTTGAACGGACCGATTACGGAGTAGCCAACCCCCGGGGCGCCCGGATCGAATTTGATGTTTTCTGGTTTCCCCCATCCGTACGGCGTATGAAGTTCGAGGGTGAGAAAATCGTCGTCGGTGTCGTACTCCGTCTTTGTCAGATGTCCGGTAACATTGACATTGACAGCCTGCGCCAGCCTGACCTGATTCGGAGCTTCCACCCTGAAGGAGAGAAGGTCCTCTGCTCTCTTGACTGCCCCGTAGGAATCCACATCCCCCCATCCCGATCTGTAGTTGTATTTCCCGTCCAGATCATCCCTGGATGGATCTCGCCTCTGGTAGGCCGTATCCCGGAGAATATCCTTCACCTGTTCCGGTGAAAGGTACGGATTTGCTTCCAACATGAGGGCCACCACTCCGGATACATGCGGGCAGGACATGGACGTTCCCGTCATCGATACGTAATTCATGACGGAATCGTGCTGGGCGGATATGATATTGGTACCGGGTGCCAGGATATCCGGTTTCAGCTCGTCCAGAACGTCATTGTCCCCGTCGGACGATCGGGGGCCGTAATTTGAGAATGACTGATATGCATCGTCCCCGCGGTCGATGGTGTTGGAATCTCCGAAGGCTCCAACGGTTATTGCTCCGTCGGCCGCTGCGGGGCTCGGAAGACCGGATATCCCGTCGTTCCCGGCTGCCACGACGACGACCACTCCCTCGTCGACAACCTGATCTACGAGTCTGGAAGTCGTGTCCCTTCCCGAGGATATCGATGTTGATCCCCATGAGCATGATACCACCGAGATGCCGTACTCGACGTGGTTTTCGATGATCCATTCCAAGGCGTTATCGGCATTACCGGTTACATCTCCCATGATCCTCGAGTATCTAAGATCCACGAGATCCGCGCCGGGAGCCACCCCCTTGTAGCGTTCCGACTGCCCTCCTGTCCCCATGGCCACTCCGGCACAGTGGGTTCCGTGACCGTCGGCATCGTTCGGATCGAGACCGTACACTATGGTGACACCGGTGAAATCGACCCCGTAAACGTATTTTCCCTGAAGGGACTCGTGGATCGAGTTGTCCACTCCCGAATCTATGACGGCAATAGTGATTCCCTCCCCCGTGTAACCCAGATCCTCTGCAGTGAAGGGTGAGTATCTCTGGGATTCCCTTGCGGTGATGGCAGGGGCTGATACATCCAGAAAGTTCCTCATTACGGGCCTGAGCTCTATCATGTTGATACGGTCGGGAAGAGTTAGAGAGTTGATTTGTCCGGGGATTTCATGATCCACCGTGAGATACACTGCCGTCGAGAATTTGCCGATCCTGATGAAGTCCGGATCAGCTCCGATCCTTTCGAGCAGATCCATGATCATTTCGATGTCTTCCGGATCAGGCGTGCCGTCGATGTGTACGTTGATCCCGACCCTCCCGTCGATGATCTCGTAATCGGGGATCCCGGTTTCGAGACGGTCGTCAATCCGGTCGGAGTCGGTATCCATGTCCCATCCTGTCCAGTCGTATGGTTCCACAGTATCCGGATCTGTCGTGAGGATCTCCGAACCGAGATCCGTCCCGGCGGTTGTTGACCTTGGAGAGAATGAGACGGTCAGCAGGACCAGAACGATCAATGGGGCGACCTTTTCAGCTGAAGTACGCATCGGGATCGTGTATCCATAGGTGATTGATTAATTTAATTGTACCCTAAAAATGGCCTTCTGGTACCTGTCAGGGGATTTCCACAAGGAAAACTGGACTTCTGAAAAGAAGGTGCAGTGTCAACAATTTTAAATACAGTCAGTAAATATGTGGTGAAAGCCCGAATTCGGGTATTTCCCAGAGGTGATTTTTTCCATGGCGGACAATCCAGAACCTATCAAGACCGGAACCACGACCTTGGGTTTGGTCTGCACTGACGGAGTCATTATGGCCACAGAGCATAGAGCGACAATGGGCCATCTGATCGCACATACGGAGACCCAGAAGCTGTTCAAGATAGATGAGCATATAGGACTTACAACCGCCGGGCTGGTGGGGGATGCCCAGAATCTCGCCAGGTACATAAAAGCGGAAGCTGAGCTGTACCGGCTTAAAAGGGATCAGCCCATGAGCCTCATGGCCGCTTCCTCGCTCACAGCCAACATACTCGGAGGAAGCAGGTTCTATCCGTACTGGGTTCAGCTCCTGCTCGGCGGATGGGACTCCGAGGGCGGCCACATCTATTCACTGGACGCCGCCGGAGGATCGATCCCCGACAAGTACTGCGCGACGGGATCGGGATCCCCCTTCGCATACGGCGTCCTCGAGGACCAGTACAAGGACGATATTACCACCAAGGAGGGCATCGATCTGGCGATCAAAGCCCTCAACGCCGCGATGAAACGCGACTCAGCATCCGGGAACGGATATGATATCTGCGTCATATCCGAATCGGGTTGGCAGGCCGTTTCCAAGGACGAAGTGGAGAAAAGAAAACAAAAATTAAATATAAAATAAGTTTATTTTATCCCCCGGAAAGGGTGCATTTCCCATACCATTGTCCATATTTGGAGATTTCATTTCACATTCACATCGATTTTACCCAAGGTAATGAGGTGACAGTGAAATTCAATACAGATCGATTCTACCTTCTTCATGATTTGAAAGGTGGGATTCGGATTTGATTCCGGAAGTGTTATAATGAGCTACGAAGCGCTTATAAGGAGGCTTAGAAAGGACGTAGAGCAGCTTGTACCAAGCGGCGTGGAGATAACGGGAGTGGAGTTCGAAGGACCCGTGGTCGTCATTCAGACAAAGAGCCTCGATGAGTTCGTGTACGACAGCAACCTCGTAAGAAAACTCGCCCAGGGCCTGAAGAGACGCGTCGCCATAAGGCCCCATACCTCCCTTGTTCAGGATATCGACGAAGCAAGCACGATAATAAAGGAGATCATTCCGGTTGAGGCGAAGGTCACCGATGTGGCTTTCAATCACGATTCCAACGAGGTGACGATCGAGGCCCTTTCGCCGGGTCTCGCAATAGGAAAGCACGGATCGAACCTCAATGAGATCAAGAAGAGGACGGGATGGGCCCCTCAGGTTGTCAGGACACCTCCGATCGAATCAAAATCGGTGAAGGATATTAGACAGTATCTGAAGGATCCGGCTGTAACTGATCGGAGAAAGACAATATTGAGAAAGGTGGGAAGGAGGATATTCCGGGAGATACCGGACGATGAGAACTGGATCAGGACCACATCCCTCGGCGGATACAGGGAGGTTGGAAGGTCCTGCCACATGCTGACGACGAGGAATTCCAAGGTGATAATCGATGTCGGTGTGAACGTGGGATCCCAGGACAATCCCTCCCCGTATCTTCAACTGTCGGAGGCCCAGCCATTCGAGAGCATCGACGCCATAGTCCTGACCCATGCGCACCTTGACCATTCAGGACTGGTTCCTCTGCTTTACAAGTACGGATACGACGGTCCGGTTTACTGCACCTCACCCACAAGGGACATGATGGCCCTCCTGGCTCTTGACTACATCAAGGTGGCTGCAGCCGAGGGCAAGAGACCCCCTTACGATTCGGAAAACGTCAGGGAAACCATCCTGCACACCATACCTATCAAATACAACGAGACCACCGACATCGCTCCGGACATACGTTTGACCCTGCATAACGCGGGTCATATCCTCGGTTCGGCATCGCCCCATTTCCATATCGGCGACGGTCTGTTCAATATAGTATATTCCGGGGACATAAAGTTCGAGAGGACGTGGCTCTTCAATGCCGCGACCAATAAATTCCCTCGCATAGAGGCGGCAGTTGTCGAATCCACCTACGGCGGCAAGCGGGATTTCCAGCCGACCAGAAAGGATGCCGCGGCCCAGCTCAGGTCGGTGATGAAGAGGACGATGTCGAGAAACGGAAAGGTTCTGATCCCCGTGTTTGCGGTGGGAAGGTCCCAGGAGGTGATGATAGTCCTCGAGAAGCAGATGAGAATGGGACAGATCCCGAAATCCCCGATATACCTTGACGGGATGATATGGGAAGCGACCGCCATACACACTGCCTATCCCGAGTTCCTGAACAACCAGCTGAGGACCCAGATATTCCAGAGGAACGAGAATCCGTTCCTTTCGGATTTCTTCAATAAGGTAGATTCCCGGGAGATGAGGGAGAGGATCCTGCACGATTCGGATCCCTGCGTCGTCCTCGCAACATCCGGAATGCTGAATGGTGGACCGGTCATGGAGTATCTCAAGTACTGGTGTTCGGACCCGAAAAACACCCTGGTATTCGTCGGATACCAGGCAGAGGGGACCCTCGGTCGAAAGATCCAGAAGGGTCTGACGGAGCTGATAGTATACGAGAAGGGCAAGCCGATGGCGATATCACTGAAGGCTTCGCAGGAGACCGTGGACGGTTTCTCGGGTCATTCGGACAGGAAGCAGTTGATCAACTACATATCCACCATGGAGCCGAAACCCGAGAAGGTCGTGATTCACCACGGAGACGAGATGAAAGAGCTCGATTTCGCCTCATCCATACACCGCAAGTACGGAATATCCACGGTGGCTCCCATGAACCTCGAGACGATCAGGTTCAGGTGATCCGATCTCTTCGGATCCGCCTCTGCCCGGTTATGATCTCGTCGATGATCCCGTGACCTGCGGTGATCCTTCCGTCTATCTTCTGGTACTCCATGTGGAAAGCGACAGCAGGGTGGAGATCGGGAAGGCCGGATCATACCTGCTGAGGGCGGGTACCTATGTCTACACGGGATCGGCAAAATCCGGACTGGGAGCGAGGGCCCGGAGGCATCTGGGATATCCGGACAGGAGGAGGTGGCACATCGATTATGTCACTCCGCTTTCCGCCGAGAGAGCCGTTTTCAGGAAAGGCCATACGGAGACCGGAGAATGCGAAGCCTCGGCCCTGCTCGGACAGTCATTTGATCCTGTGGAAGGCGTGGGATCCTCCGACTGCTGGTGTGCCGCACATTTATTTTTTGCCGGTCCCGGTAGAAGGTGGCTCTAGATATTGGAGATGATGCTTATTATCTGGAGGATGATGATCAGAGCCCCGAATCCGATGAGCAGGATCCCCCCGACGTTTCTCACGTCCTTGTTCTGAAGCTTCTCCCCGATCCAGGAAGCTCCGGTGCCGAGGACAACCAGGGGGGCTGACATGCCTATGGAGAAAGCCATCATCCCCAGACCTCCCCAGATCGCCCCCTCGCTCAGGGCGCTCGATCCCAATCCGAGAGCTCCCGACACCGTAACCGATGCCAGGGCTCCCTGCGAGAAGCACAGGAGCGATATCAGGATCCCGATCCCCATGAGGGAGATCCTCTCCGATTTGCCCTTTCTGGGGCCTATCTTGACCGCAAGATCGAGCAGCCTGGATTTCAGGGTCGGTTTCCCGTCTCCGCACTGTTTCTCGACCTTATCCCTAAGAAACCGAACACCCGAGAATATCATTATACCGGAAATGAACAGATAAAGGACCGGGGTGAAGAACCAGAGCCGACCGGATCCCGTTAGAAGGGCGGATCCGTAACCCAGGGTTCCGATGACGACCCCCATGATCGTCAGGATAAGGATCCTAGGGAGGGAAAACAGAAGTGAAAGTACCAGGCCGTCCTTTGCCCCCCTTCCCTGGCCTGCAAGTCTGAGGATCAACAGGGGGCCGCAGGTGAAATTGCAGTAGGTCCCGCCGATGAATAGACCGTACAGAAATATTGCCCCGAGGAAGAGGATCCTTTGGTCCAATCATTCATCTCCGGGCGGCCCAATGTTATGGGTGTTTAATTCATTTGTCGTTATGAACAGGCAGAAGCATGGTGGATTGATCAGAAGAAGATGAAGGTCCCGTATACGATGAAATGCCCGATTAGAAAGCCCAGGATCGTTCCCGTGTTCAGAAACGGAAGGCCTGCATGGGCTTTCCCCTTGATGACAAGAACGGTCATCAAACCCAGGAAACTGGCCATCATCCCCATCAGGGCGAACAGCGCCACCGCAAGAGGTCCCGGGACGGATCCGATCTGATGGATCCCGGTATCGGGAAGGAACAGCATCGATGATACTATGAGAGATCCCGGAATGATAACATCCCCCAGACCCATGAACATGGACTCCCCCTTCCTCTTCGATTCCATAAGGTCAGTTTTCTCCTCGTAGTTGAACGAGAATTTCTTCGGGAAAACAAGCAGTATCGGAAGCTTCGCCTCCACGACCGTGTCCGCGAGGGCTATCATATGCTTCGTGATGTAAACGGAGATGAAATCATATACTGCCAGCAGTACCATGAGTATTACAAGGAGCAGGGGAGGGATGCTTATCCCGATAAGCGACAGGATCCCCGCCCCAACGAGAATTCCCACGAGATCGATCAGATACCATTTCGGCTTGAAGAGGATCAGAGCCACCAGCCCGATGGATATTATCAGGGTTATGACATTGGTCATGGTGGTGAATCTTTCCTTCCGATCGAGGACGCCCTTTTCAACATATTCCTCGGAGACGATGATCATCTCGCCCCTCGGGGATTCCGAATCTATGTGAACGACATCCGGTCCCGATATGTACCATCTTCCTTCGTCCGAATACTCACCGTCCCCTATGATTACCGAGTACAGATATGATCCCGAAACGAAGAGGATCTCCGTCCCGGATTCCGATGTCGATATCTCGGCGGTATTGGGGTTGGATACCCTGAAATCGGTGATCTTGACCGGCTCCGGTCCGTCAATGTACCACAGAGATGAAGCACAGCCCACCAGGGTCCTGCCGGAGATCGTTTTGATCCACAGGATCTTCTGTTCCATTGTATATTTTTCAAGGAGCCTCAGCTGGCTGCTGGTATCATCCAGATGTGAGGAATAGATCACGTTTCCCGAGAAAACAACGGGATTGCCGTATGATCTCGAGCTGTCAATTCCGATCTCTCCGGTCATGTTGTTCGATATGGAGATCCCGGTGAAATTGGCGGGGGAATCCTGATCCACCAAATGGAATGACCGATTTCCCTCGAATTCCCACTGGGTGAGCAGAATGCCTCCGGTAATATCCACCACGTCCGTGAGGTTCGATCCGGGGATCGGTATTGAGATGTTGGCGAATTCGAAGTCTCCCGGAGATACCATGGGGTGGTAGATGATGAAACGATCATTCTTCTGGGCGGCGAACCTCACCGGGAAAACCGGCTGGCCCGACGGATCGAAATACGGAAAAACCATCAGCCGATCCGCGCCGGTCAACTTCCATTCGGTTTCATATTCCCCGTCTTTCCATTCGAGGTATACCGCCTCATTTTCGGAGTAGGCGAGAATGTCATCCTCGTTGATCGTCATGGCTCCGGTGTACTCATCGATATCGATCTCGTACGCCTCCCAGTGGGGCGGGATCCCGTTGAAGGCAATATCTACCAGCGGATTCACCACGTAGATGGTCGAGACAAGGACGGCGGCTGCCAGTATGTACCGCATGAACCTTCGCTTACGCTTTTTCAGGAATTTTCTCAGAAGGAGAATTCCTCCCGATACCAGGAGGAGCATGCCCAGGAAATAGACGATGATCAGCGGGTTGTCCGCATACTCATCGCTTACAGCCCTGAGACCGAGATCGGAATAGATCGGTCCGACGAAAAGGGCCAGGGAGATGGTGACGATTATGAGGACGACCATCATCGAGATCGGAAGAACGGCTTCTTTCGGCCTCATGCCCTGCCGTTCTTCGGCTCCTTCCTCGTTTTCCATGGATGGTCCCCCTTCGTCAGTCATATCATATCACCGGGGAATCACAGTTTGTAACCTATCTTTCTCAGGAAATCCTTCCTCCATGCCCGGTCCTCGTCTCCCTCTATTCCCCTGGATTTCAGACCGTCGATCACTCCCATGATCCCTCTGCCCGTATCGTTCTCGGCCACCACGACTACCGTGGGATTTGCCGTGGCGCAGTATACGGAGCAGACCAGGTTGAGGTCCTTGACGGCATTGAGTACGTTGAGTGGAAACGCGTCCTTCATGAAAACGATGAAGGAATGGCCGCAGGAGAGGTTCATAGCGTTTTTCCTTGCCAGTTCCGTCATCTCATCGTCGTTTCCGGACCATCTTACCAGAGCGGGCCCGGAAGCCTCGCAGAAGGCTATTCCGAACTTGATATTCGGAGCAGCGTTCACCATAACCTCGTGGAGATCCTCCACGGTCTTGATGAAATGCGACTGGCCCAGTATGAAATTGATATCTTCCGGTTTCTCGATGGGCACCGTTTTCAGATCCACCATTGAACTCACCTACCGACTTGATCGTGGATGTAGTTGAAAAGGTTTACCGATTATGGACTAAATGTCGGATCCTCGAATCCTGTCCAGAATGTCCCTGGCGTTGGATGCCGTCACCTGTCCGCTCTTCACCAGCTCGCCGATGACTGCGGGAACCTCGTCATTTTCCGCTCCTGCCTGGAGGGCGAGGTTTCTTGCGTGCAGTTTCATATGTCCTCTCTGGATCCCCTCGGTTGCCAGGGCTCGAAGCGCTCCGAGATTCTGGGCCAGGCCGACAGCCGCGAGGATCTCACCCAGTTCCGATGCCTTGGTTATGCCAAGTATCTTCACGGCGGATCTCGCCGCCGGATGGACCTTGGTCGCACCTCCGACGAGTCCGACGGCAGCGGGGAGAGTGATATTTCCCACGAGGTTGCCCTCCCCGTCCTTTCGATATTTCGTGAGGGGCTCGTATCTTCCGTTGAAAGCCGCGTATGAATGGGCTCCTGCCTCGACAGCCCTGGTATCGTTTCCAGTTGCCCTGACCACGGCGGAAACCCCGTTCATCACTCCTTTGTTGTGTGTTGAGGCTCGGTACGGGTCCACAGCTGCCATTTCCCATGTCTTTATTATGGCATCCACAACCTCTGGCCCTCCGAGCTCGTCCCTGTCGAATACAGCTTCGGCGGACGCCAGTCTCTTCACCGCAAGGTTTGTCAGGATTCTAAGTAGGACAGATCCTCCGGTTATGTCCTCTACCCTGGGGGCGATCCTCTCCGCCATGGTGTTGACGGCGTTTGCCCCCATCGCATCCAGGCAGTCCACCAGGAGATGTATCACCATCATCTCTCCTGTTGGCGGGGAGAGTCTTCTGATCTCGAGATCCCTGGCGCCCCCTCCGAATTTGACCAGGAGGGGATCGGCGTCGTTCGCAATTCCCAGCAATTCCTCTTTCGCCTCTTCAACGGACATCTCCGCGGTGTTTACATCCGGTATGTCCACTACCTGGATCTGCCCGATCATTATCTGTCCGGTTGACTCGGTTCTGAACCCGCCTCTTTTTCTCGCGATCTTGGCCGCTTTCGAGGCCGCGGCCACCACGGAAGGCTCCTCTATCGCCATCGGGATCAGCCTATCTACCCCGTTTATCCTGAAATTGGTCGCTATCCCGATCGGCAGCTGGAACGTACCTATCACGTTCTCGATCATTCCGTCCAGAACGGACATGGCGGGATCGGAATATCCGATCCCGTCGAGATCCTCCGGGGTTAGTCCGGCCTCCTCGATGATCCTCCTTCTCCTCTCCTCGATACTGTCCTTGTACAGTCCTTTCAGATCGGAACCCATTCGATTTCCCTCCTATTTCTCGAGCTCGACCGTAACATCGATCAGGATCTCATCCTTCAAGCAGGCTATCCGGTCGTGAACTTCCACGATCCTGGCCTTTTTCCCGGAGGGAATGTATTCCCTGGAACAGAGGTTCGCAAAATCACACCATCTGATGTCGCATACGGACTGATCCAGGGTAATTATGGCCCCCTCTACAGCTTTCTTTTTCGGCACTGCGATCCGAAGAGGCGCCTCCTCGTACTGCACCGCAACCACCTTTCCGCCGATGTGAACCTTGCATTCATGCTCCTTCGTCCTTGGATTCACAACCCTGTAGATCTTCCCCGCATCCAGTCCATGGCATACGGTTCTGACCGGACATTCCGAGCATTCGGGAGCTTCTCCCAGGTATCTGAATTCGGTTCCCTCGACGGCCATGTAACCGGGTACAAGCGTAATATTCCCCATCAACGATCACTGGGATTTCTAGAAACATAAGATGTATTTAATAATGGGGTTGAGGGGCCTTGCACGTATTTCAATGATTTAAGCAGGATCACATTTGGATTTTAGGGATTCTTTATCAGGTTGCGTTTCTAATTTGTTTGAAGTGCAGGACCGGATCCATGGAAAGGGATATAAATAAGAAGTAGTATCGGGGCTCTCACGAGCATATGCCAGATATTGCTCGGATCCGAATAGAAGATCTCGAATCGCGCAGATCAGAACGATCTGCTGTAATCGGAGGCAGTGAAATGGCAGCGAAGAGCGCAACCAAGGGTAAGAAGGATTCTTCCGCCGAGAAGGCGGATGATTTTAAGTTCATAGTCAGGATGTTGAGCACTGACATCGATGGAGAGAGGAAGATCATCGACGGTATTACGTCCATCCGGGGTATAAATTACCGGATGGCCACAATTGTAGCCAATCAGATGAACATCGATGTCACCAGGCAGATGGGAACACTTTCGGACGAGGAGGTCGTGAGACTCACAGAACTCGTTGAGGATATCCCGGACAGCATGCCCGATTGGATGCTCAATCGGAGGAAGGACATGGAGACGGGAGAGGACCTTCATCTTATCGGATCCGATCTCGAGCTGACCCAGAAGGAGGATATCAACGAGCTTCGAAAGATAAGGAGCTACCGCGGTATCAGGCACGAGAACGGACACAAGGTCAGGGGTCAGAGGACCGCTTCCAACGGGAGGACCGGAGCGACCGTCGGAGTATCGAGGAAGAAGGGGAAGTAAGGAGGTGGCAGAATGGGGGATCCTAGAAAACTCAAGAAACGGTTTAACACACCCTCTCATCCATGGCAGGGAGAGAGGATAAAGGAAGAGAAGGAGATCATGATCAAATACGGCCTCAAGAACAAGAAAGAGGTCTGGAAGGCCCAGTCCTACCTGAGGAACCTCAGGGCCCAGGCCAGGAACCTGCAGGCAAGGATGAGGACCGAGGATCCGCAGGCCATGAAGGAATCAGATCTTCTCCTTAAGAAATGCTACAAACTCGGATTTCTCTCCGACGGGGCCCCTCTGATGGATGTCCTTGCCATCGATGTGGAGATGATCCTGTCGAGAAGGATACAGAGCCTGGTATACACGAAGGGACTTGCCTCGACGCCCAAGCAGGCGAGGCAGATGATCTCCCACGGCCACGTGATCCTCAAGGATAGGAAGATAACGATACCCGGTATGCTTGTTCCCAAACAGGACGAGAGGTATATCGATTACAGCGAGAAATCTCCCTTTGCCTTCGAGGAACATCCCATGAGGCCGAAGGGATCAGCGACCGAATCCCTGGAAATACCCAGTCAGGTTCCGGAGAAGGTCAAGATAGAAGTCTCCCAGGAAGGGGGTGAGAACTGATGTCCGAGAAATGGGGAGTATGCCACATATATGCTTCATACAACAACATTCTGGTCACCCTGACCGATCTCACCGGGGCCGAGACGATTGCGAAATGCACCGGTGGCATGGTGGTGAAGGCAGCCAAGGACGAAGCCTCCCCCTACGCGGCCATGAGATCCGGCGAGGTAATCGCCGATAAGGCCAGGGAAAAGGGAATAACCAACATACACATCAAGGTAAGGGCTCCCGGGGGCAACGGACCTTCTTCTCCAGGCCCCGGCGCCCAGGGAGTTATCAGATCTCTATCCCGTGCTGGTCTCAGGATCGGCAGGATAGAGGACGTCACCCCGGTCCCGCACGATGGAACCAAACCCAAAGGCGGAAAGAGGGGCAGAAGGGTCTGAAGAGGTGTGAAGATGATGCTAAAGGTCAGGGAGTTGACCGATGATAGGTGCTCCTTCGTGGTGGATGACGTTACCCCGGACATAGTGAATGCTCTTCGGAGGACCCTTATATCCAAGGTTCCGAAGATGGCGATCGACGAGGTGGAGTTCCACATGGGACCCATAAGGGACGAGGAGGGAAACGAGTACGATTCCAACTCTGCCCTCTTCGATGAGATGATCGCACACCGGCTCGGTATGATTCCCATACCGACGGATCTCGAGCACTACACTTTCCGGGACAAGTGCGAATGCAACGGAGCGGGATGTCCCCACTGCACGATCATTTACGTGCTAAACAAGAAGGGACCCTGCATAGTGTATTCGGGAGACCTGCAGCCCCTCGGAGATATCAACCTCAAAGTAAAAGAGGAGCTGATCCCCATAGTGAAACTCAGAGAGAAGCAGGCGCTTCTGATCTACGCGACCGCCGTGATGGGAACTGGTGCAACCCATGCAAAATGGCAGCCCGTTACCGTCTGCGGATACAAGTACTATCCCGAGATCAAGATCTCGGAGAGCTGCTGCGACGATCCCGAGGCCTGTGCGAACTCGTGCCCCAGGGGAGTTTTTGAACTTAAGGGAGAAAAGGTAGCGGTCAAGGATCTCGAGAACTGTGATCTCTGCATGAACTGCCTTAACTTCTGTGAGTCCACGGATGGCAGCAAGAAGCCTGCGATAGATGTGGCAGGCAGGGATGACAAGTTCATATTCAGTTTCGAGACCGACGGATCCCTCAAGGCCAAGGACGTTCTCTCGTATGCCCTTCAGCATCTGGAGAGCAAGTTCGAGGAGGTAAGGGAGCTCGTTTCCGGGCTCGATATCTGATCACCACGGGATCCCCTTCATCGAATGGTTGATAAAGGTAATCGATCATCGGGGGATTCCTCATCCGCAATCAACCACCAATAGAGTGCGAGGGTAGCTAAGAACCCATTGACCTTCGGTCAATCCGTTCACGGAAGGGGCATCTTCGATAGCCCAACTTGGTGCCTTCGGCAAGCCCGATCTTTGATCGGGACAAATAACACGGTAGCTTACGATCACATGCATTCGCCCAGAACCCGACTACCTCAAGTCGTGACCGCCCGTATTATCCGTGCGAGGGTAGCTTAGCTTGGTCAACGGCGCTAGATTGAGGGTCTAGTCCTTAGTGGTTCCTGAGTTCAAATCTCAGCCCTCGCACCACTTTTTGTTTTCTTAGTACCGCGAGGGCTGATACTAATTATATTCTAAATATAGGTTAGACTAAAGGAGTATCTAATCGATTTCCGTTTACCTTTAGTTGAAAATCTCAGCCCTCGCACCATTATTTATTTTCTTAGTAACGCGAGGGCTGAATCCAAACAATGTCGATTTATAGGTTAGACTAAAGGAGATATTGATTATTTTCTAGTCACCTTTACTTGTCAATCTCAGCCCTTGCACCAGCTGAAGGTGTGAGATGTTCAGATGACGTCATAAATTTGTAAAATAGAAAAAATAATGAAGTTTTTATTTATTAACTAATATAATATTGAGAATAATTTAACGACCAAAAAAAATATATATCATTCAATTTAATATATATTTCATTCAATTTTTGGGGGATTGATATGAGAACTTGGGAACGTAGTATTGAATGGATTCAAGAAATATATAGGAGATATGATAAGAATCTTAAATACAAATTAAGAGAAGATGATGTGTACTATAATCATCAAAAAATCTCAAAAATGCTTGAAAAAGACTTAGATATACTCTATAGACTGGAACAACTGGAATTACAAAAGATATATCGAAGAAGATTGGTTTTAATTTGTTTTCTTATGGGTAGTATTTTAGTCATAATGTCATCATTAGATTTTGTTGGAATATGGGAATTAACCAATGAAAATATAATTTTATATAGTATTGGTGCTGGTCTAATAATATTTCCTTTTGTAAAAAAAGCTAAAATTCATAGTTTTAATGTTGAAAAATAATAAATATTTATAAAATTCAACATTTGTAATATCTCATAATCTATCGAATCTGATGGATCGTCATATGAATATCACGATCGATCTTTTTCATGGAGCAGTCGAAGACAAAGTAGTGAAGGGATTCCTCCTGTATCTCGATCTCCATGAGAGAATTCTCGATCCCCTTCTTGTTCAATATCTTGCGGGATCTACTTTTCTTCAGATACTTATGATATTCATCTTCGGTTAGAAGCAGGTAATCGAATTTCCTCTTGTTCTTCTCGATCACCGAGATCTTGACGATCTCCTTCCTCTCGAAGAATATCTTCCTGGTCTCGACCGATCTAGGCTCCACGTGGATGATATCATCGAAAAGGATTCTGGGACCCTTCTTTTTATCCTTTCTCCGGATGGTCTCCTTCCTGATCTGCTTTTTCAATCCTTTTCCCTGTGCTTTTTTGGAATTCTTCCTGGACTGAAACATCTTATAAAATGCTATGGCAATGGTTATCGCACCGACAATGGCCGATACTACGGCTCCAACGGCAGCCCAGTTTATTTCCACATATCTCACCCGGTTTCATATGGTCGATCTTTCCTATATGAACGGCTAGGTGAAAGGAGATTGTTAGATTTTAC
>JBLIRG010000035.1:0-33708 GCA_049472195.1 Thermoplasmatota archaeon | reverse complement strand
AGAGTATATGCGGCGGATATCCTGGAACTGTGAAAGACTGGTCAGGATGGTAAACGATCTCCTGTACCTGTCCAGAAGTGTGGCCAGAAAGCTTGATTTCGTACCAGCACATCTTTCCCTGTTGTCCCTGATCTTCGAAAATCTCCCGGGTAACATTGGCGGGTTTCCCCTTTCCATCGACCACCTGAACGTCCGCATTCCAGTATATTTTAACGACTCCCCCTTCCTTGATATCGATGCTCGATGTTTCCTTCAGATATGTTTCGATGAGATCAATTGTCGTATTGCCGTCATCCGCCCGAATATCTATGATATCCGGATCAGAATAGATGCCCGAGTTGGATACGGTCAAGTCAATTCCCTTTTCAGGTGCGGTTTGGTAGATGCCCTTACCCACACCGTTGCCAATTCTCAGCCTGTCGAATGATATTTCCGATCGAGGGATGGTTCCTATGTTGATACCCAATGCGCAGTAATCTATCACCACCTCATCAAATTCGATATCGGTGACAAAACCGGTAAATGCCAATCCGGCCATGGTGGGTTGTGTGTCCTTGCCCATAACCGTCAGGTTGCTGACAGTTATGTCCGATGTCTCTGTGGATGAAAGGCTTTCCATATACACTCCGAATTGAATGGTGCGGTATATCTCAACATCTGAAATTTCGACGTTCTGGCATATGCCCAATCCTATTCCAAGAACGGTCACATCGAAGGTCCGAATGCCCTGTATTCTCGTCTTGTAAAGGTTTGTCGCAAGAGTGATGGCAGAATTCTTTTGCTCGTAGAAGTCAATGTTTTCTATTGAATGTCCGCCCAGATTCAATTGTGATGAGATCCCAACCTGACCCCCGCTTATCGAACCGTTCTCTATCCGGTTTGCCATGCTTCTCAATTCCAAGCCGGTTTCCGGAGAATTCAGGTCCGTGATAGTGAAGTTCTGAAATATTATTTTCCCCGTCTGGTTTACATGGATGCCTCTCCACCCCTGATCGGTAACAAGTTCCTCGATTATTACCGGATTCTCATTCGTTCCCTCAACAATGAGGGTTCCCTCTACATAAGTATAGGAATTGTCGGGGTGGCGCCAGGTGGAACCCGCGGTCACATTGACCGTAACCCCTTCCCGTATCACGATATCTGTTGTGTAGAACGTCCCGTCCCACGTCTGGTCGGAGGTGATCGGACCTCTTGCGATCTCGGGTGTGAACCTGGTCTCAGAACCGGAAGAATGTGATTGACTTGAGAATACCAGACCAATTCCCGACAATGTTAACACTGCAACTAGCAAGAAGGAGATTCCCTTGGCATTCATCGTTTTTCCCCCATAATTCAAATTAATGGAACCTATACGCCGTAATAGTTTGTCAAATATTTAAATTTGAGAAGGGATACGTAATCACAATATGTCCGGTTTCTTGGTTTAAGGAGTAGTTGGAGGAATGATAGAGAGATCTGACAAAGTACCGGACACCACGATATGTATCAAACGATAGGATAATTTAGATGTTTCCATATCGAACTGCGTGGATGCCGACAGGAGAAAAAGAAGATCATTGAGCAGACCTCTCAAGATCATTCTCATAATCTTGGGTCTTCTATTCACGGGGATCGGATTGATCGGGATATTTGTTCCCATCCTCCCCACAACCCCGTTCCTTCTGCTCGCAGCGGCTTGCTTTCTGAGAAGTTCGGACCGGCTCTACAACTGGCTGCTGAACAACAGGATATTCGGGAGATATCTGAGAAATTATATTGAAAAGAAAGGTATCCCGATCGGGGTGAAGATCTTCACGATCTCATTGCTGTGGATCACGATCCTCATCTCCGCCTTCATCTTCATCGACATAATATGGGTGAGAATTCTTCTGATCATCATTGCGATCGGGGTGACGATCCACCTTTTGATGATAATGACCTACAGGGATCCACCAGAAGTGAATTGACTGATGATAAAAAAAACGGTAAAAATGTGGACAACACAGACCCGTTTTCAGATATCTTTTACGTAAACTCTGAATACTCTTCCCAGCGAACCACCGATGGATCCGGCCATTTTTCTCGGAGCGGTATTTGATTCAAGCACCCAGGAGCCCTCCAGCTCTAAGAATCCTTTGCTCACAAGTGCCTCCTTCAGCTTATCAGCCATCATCATCCCGATTCCCTGCCCTGTATACTGCGATAGAAGCCCTATGGTTATCAATCTGGCCCTCGTCAATCTGTCTTCCCTGATCATTTGATTATGATCGGGAACGCATACCAGAAATCCGATCGGCTCGTCATCCTTTTCTGCGATCAGGACAAGATCCTCATCCAGATATGGCAGCATCGATCCGATGATGATCGTATCTTCCTCAAGGGTCCTTTCAGTGAAGTTCTCATGCGATGAGAATATGGCATTGTTGAGCCGGTTGAATATCCCGATCTCACCTTCCAGATCTTCTATATTGAATTTTCTGATCTTGATTCTGTCGACTGGATCGGGGGATTCGATTATTGTGTCCTGCCCCATGATGAATGTAAGAAGATCCTCCTTTTTCCCGTATCCGTTAGATTCGAAATATTCCCGATAATACGACGGGTTATGTGGTGTCCTCCAGGTCTGGGGAAGATCAAAGCCCCCGATCTGAAGTCCCAGGGACATGATATCGCTTCTAGGGGCAATTATCCGGATCGCTCCTTTATCACGCAATTCATTTTCAACGTGTTTTAAGAGGTGATTCACCGCCTCGTTTTCATTTCTCAATGCCTCGAAATGACCGATATACCCGGTACCTGATCCGGGATCGATTGACGCGCTTGCACGGGCAAGAAACTCAAGGTCCTTAATCATGAATAATCTGATCCAGGATCCTTTATATCTTGTATGCCTGATCGTGTTCAGTATATCCTCCCCGGATTCCCCGCACCATACGGGATCATTTTCATACACCTTCAAGGCCAGGTTGAGAAATTCATTCAGATCTCCATTTACCTCGACGATCTCCATCAAATGTCCTCCTTGTATTCCCTCACGACCCGAATCATCTTCCCTGACCTAGGATTGGGCTGCGGGGTAGAATCAGAGAACTCGACATCACCGAGTATGCCGCCTATCTTCTCAGCTCTGTGATGAAGGTTATATAGAACGGAATTTCTGATCTCATCAATACCGGAACCGGGTTCGACAACGAGCCTGATCTCGATTTTATCGACGTCATGCTGTATGGCTTGATAGGAGGTTATCCTGCCGGAAGCCGAGATAATCGATCTTCTCACATAATCCGGGAACAGATATCTTCTGTCTTCGTCCGGTCCTCTCAGGATGAAAACATCATCCATTCTCCCGTGGATCCTCTTGATGGTCCTGAAGGATGAACCACATGGGCAGTTGATATCTCCCGGCTCAACAAGGTCGTTCAGCTGGTAGTTGAGGATGGGCTGTGTGGTTCGGTAGAGATCAGTAACGATCACTCTTTTTGCATCATCATCGGAATTGGGGATGTCCTCGAGGTTAACCAGCAGAACGTCCTCGTTTATGTGCAGATTCCCCTCCCTGCAGGTAGTGCCGATGAACCCCTCGGACCCTTGGTATATCTGAATAACCGGCGCATCGAAGGAATCCCGAAGGAACGCATTAACCGTGTCCGTCAGGACTTCGGCATAGGATATGATGCAGTCAATATCATGTTTTATACGTTTTCTCTCTCGGGATATCATCGAGAGCAGCGACGGCGGTCCTGCCAGTATGTTCAGTTTCTCTTCGTTGATCTTGTCTATCAGGTCCCTTACTGGATGGGTGTAGTCCACATAGATTATCTTCACACCGAACTTCCTCACTTCCATGAATGCCGGTGAATTGATCCTCAGGGCGAAGAGAATACGTTTCTTCCTGATTTTTTCGGGTATTCCGTTTCTGGCCCACAGCAGGCAGGAATATTGGGCCATCTCATCCTTTGATAGAACCGTCAATCCTCTGTTTCCCGAAGTACCCGATGACATTCCGACGGAATATTCGTTCCTGAAAAGGTCCATCGAGTTTGAACCCTCCCTATTGATAGCGAATTCCAGTAGTTCAGCCTTCTTCAGCTTCCTGGTGTTGATCGAATCGAAATTCTCCATCATGGTACTTTTATCCATTTTCATGAATGAGGAAACCGAGAAATATTCAACGTCCTTCAGGATCGCCCGGTAATATGGAGAGTTCTTCTTCACAAATTCACCCATGATCCGAACTCTGTCTCCCTGATGCCTGATGATCTCCTCCGTTGACATGTTGTAAAGGTTCTTCTTCAGCCTTCGAACGACAAGGAGCTTCCTGACAGTGTTCAATCGGTCTCCTCCCCCATTTCTTTCAGTTTCATTTCTATCTCCATGTGATCTTTTCTCGATATTCCGTACAAGAGACCGATCAGTCCAGTGATGATGAAAAATACAGCCGGAAGAATGCCGAAGGTCAACCTGACGGATAGAAGGCCGGAAGAGGTCTGGGTATCCAGATCACCATCGTAGCCGAGAGCCCCCATCATGAATCCCATAATTACGGGAGCCGCGGCCAATCCCAGCTTGTGGATGAAAACCCAGACACCGAAAAAAATGGATTCGTTCCTCTCTCCCGTCCTCAGCTCGGAAAGATCAACGGTGTCCGGAACAAGTGAATACGGAATGATGAAATATGCTGACATGAAAGCCCCGCATATAGAAACGAGAAGGAAAAAGAGAATCACTCTGTCTTCGTTGAGCGTTGTACCCATTATCAGCAGGATCAAAGCAATTGCTGCGGTCGATACCATGAGTAGATATTTCTTGTGAATTCTTTTTGTCAGGGCCAACCACAAAGGGATGAAGAACATCGCGGTCAGAATGAAAGCGGCAAGACCGAAGGTACTGAGGCTCTCGCTCCCCATGATGTGTTCGGCGAAAAACGGAAACGAGGCCGTCATGGAAGTTGTGGCAATTCCTCCGAAGAAATAGAGGGTAACTAGGATCAGATAATTTCTCTCTTTCAATACGGAGAAACGGGATCGAGCGGACTTCTTTCGTTTCACTGTTTGTTTTTCCAATCCCCTGACGCTCTGGGCGGAAATTATCATCAATCCGGCAACCAGTATGCCGTATGATATCCCAAGAGTTCTCAGACCCACGATCTCGCTTGAGAAAGACGATACGAGAAGAGCACTGACACCGCCGAGGATCGTGCCGAACTGCGATGTGAAAGCCCGCATCCCGGATATCTGGGTCCTCTCGTCATAGCTGGAGGATATCACCGGTAATAGCGACATGTAAGGCACTGCAACCACGGTATAAGCCGTTTTGAACAGCAGCAGCATGATGGTTGCCAGTAGAAACTGAACACCTTCGGCAGCCGCAGAGGGTATTGTCCACAACAGGAAGAAGGAAATTCCAAGAGGCAGGGCCCCGAATAGAACGTATACCCTCTTTCTTCCGAAAACGGAATGTGTTTTATCGCTTATCAGTCCCATAATCGGATCCGATACGGCATCCCAGAGCATACCGATACCGAAAGCGATTCCCGCCAGTATCGGATCCAGTCCGATCAGGTCGGTCAGGTAATACATGAAGAAGAAACTTACAACAAAAAATGATATGGAGATCCCGAAATCACCGGAAATGTACCCCCACTTTCTGATTGCTTTCAACTCTGCCCCCATTCTGGCAATGATATTTCTTCATATAACCTTTATTCAGAGCATTCAAACAGGTCGGTTTATAAAATCCCCGATATTCAGGAACCGGGAGGTTCCATACTTTATTTCACAGTTCATCATTACAAGAAATTGCCTGATAGAAGGGTCCAATCATCCAGATCCCTATCGATGTCCCCCCCATCAACAGCGGTGATCACACCTTTGTCTTTTGGAGAACTGACATCGTATGAAACCTTTCTGCCGTCGGGGAATACGAATTCACGGCGGAGTCTGTTCACGTCACCGTTTTGGCCGTTCATTATGTTGAATGCTTCATCGGGATCCCCGTCGAGAATGCATATTATCCCGAGTTTGTTGCCCGAATGAACCCCGATGGTGATGCCGCTTCTCAGGTAAACCCTCCAGAGGTCATTGCTCCGGCATGGTATCCAGCTTGAGGGAACCCTGGCCGGGCAGGATGAAACCGCAAATCTTCTGTGAACCCCGGTGTTGTTCCACTTCCACCAATAACATCTTGGTCCGGACAGTCTCAAAACATGCTCCATATCGGTCTCCCCGTCGTCCAGGAGAAGGATCGACGGCCTTGCGGCTATCCTTGATATCAAACTTCTCGGCGTCCCTCCGGATGAGATCAGGAATCCGGGGCCGCCGGAATAGATCTCAGGGGAACTCCCTTTCCCGTTACCGATCCGAAACAGGTATTCCCGGTCCTTGATATCGAGCATAGTCATGATCCCGGCATGAGGCCTGTACGGGAGTACAGCGGCCATCAACGAGTGCTCGTGTCCGCCGGAGATCATTGACTCCGCCTCTTCCTCGATGAACAGGGATCTCCATACCTCCATCATGGACGAGTGATAATCCTTGACAAGCGAGGTCTTGCAGGCCCTTTTCACCTGCCTCCTGAACGGGGGTGCTCTCCTGAGCCCCATTGACGACAGGGCATAATTGTAGTTCAGTCGGTATAAAACCTTTTCTGCAATTTCCTTGACATCATCGTATCCGAAGGCCTCGAGGATCAGAACCGCGGTGAGAGTGTATCCGAAATAGGGATCGGAATTGAATTCGTAGGGGCCGGGATTGTAAAGCTCTTCCAGAAGGTGTTTCACCCTGTTTCCAAGCAACTCAAGGGAATTATCATCGATTTCCACACCGTTTTCCTTGGCCCATTTCAGGGCCAGGTACCTCGACCCAGTTGTCATAAGAACGTGGTTCTCCGATTCGAGTATCAATCCGAAGGTGTTCGGCACCCTGTCGCATCTCTTCGTGGGATCATCGATTCCGATGAGCCTGACCGCAATATGTCTGGCGGTTTCATCGCGAAGAGGATCTCCGCTGCCGTGGAAAAGGTGCAGGACAGCGGCCAGGGCCATCATTGTGAAATCGTAGTCCCCACGCGGATGAAGCGGCCATGTTGAACCCGGCGCTCCCCAGGGTTTCTTGGACAGCAGATAATCGTTGACCGCATCGACGTCAATTCCCTTTTGAAGCTTCGCCAGGATTATCCTGGGAGCCTTGACCTTCCCTTCCTTCTTCCAATCCGGAAGATCGAGGGATGCATAGTGGTCGATCAACAACCGGGTGAGCCGGGAACTGTCCCTCCACGGGATGTCGGATTCCTCGGGTATGTCGACGTCTCCCTCGCCGACTGTGAGAACCGATCTTCTGTTGGGCGAGATCCGATACCGGAGAAGAATGATCGCGACTGGCAGGGCTACCAATACCATCAACACAAATATCAATATGATTACAGCTGGAATGAGCAGGAAAAGGATGTTCAACCTGATCTCCCCTGAGAGTATAGACAGTATGGATTCATATCATTTTCTGAAGGTGGCCAAAATAAACCATCATTGATCACCTGCAAGTAGATCAGGCCCTCATATCAATTCGATCTTCTACCCTTTGCCTTCCATCCGATCTCCGATAGTATCAACAGATTTCCATCCGGGAGGGGGTACACAGATGATACCACGGACATCTTTCCCCGGGATGAGGAGATCAGATCGGTTCTGAGATGACGTGTCTCCCCGGTCCTCGAAACCTCCTTTAAAATCTCCTCAAGGTCCATGACCTTCGCCAGGTTCAAAACACATTCGATCCCGATATCTTCCGATCCAGAGGTAGCATGGACCGGAAGATCCCTGGACGCCGCTTCGTTCATCCAGATCACATTCATCGATCCCGGATCGATCAGGACCGCTTTCGCCTTCACCGGTTCACTGCGATAATTCATACTATCCAATTGATCATCCTTCCAGCGATGCATTGGTCCTAGCACGATATATCATTTTCCTGATCCATTTTCTCCTACCCACGATCCGTTTCTGAGGATCTCCTGATGTTTCCGATCTCGCTTCCGATCGCCTTCATGAGACCGCCGATATTGACCAGGTTGACAATTACCGATAATGCGAAGATCACCTCGAGATACACCAGAAGGATCGTCTCTGTAGGAGCGTCCCCGTATCCAAAGGATATTGTCAACGGTATCATGCTGAAGATGAAGATCAGAAGGGGAATGACCGAGATCCTTGCCCATGTGAGACCTTTTTCATTCCCCAGGAGATCGAGTGCTTTTGCGGGTACTCGGATAACCTTCCATTTGAGGACGAGGAATGCCAGAAGGACACAGAATATGAAGATGAGAGAATAGAACGCGTCTTGATCCTCGAGGACAAGATTTCCGAAAAGGAAAAAGAATATCAGGATCAGAGAAGCGATGATCGAATACGGGATCCATTCTTTCCTTCGGAATTTCCTGTCCCTGGCCTTTTCGATTTCAGGACCGACGTGTGATTTCAGAGCTGACATGATCCCCCACATGGCAATAAAAATCAGCAGATCGATGACCCCGCTGATCATTATGAAGAACATGCCCGGGGCGATGAAATGGAATCCCTGGGTGAATAGTTCGTTACCGAACAGGGAATATACGTATATCCCCACCAGTAAAACGATAGGTATCACTATCAGGAGTGCTAGTGAATAGAAAAATGTGAGGACCATGAGAGCTCCCATCAGTCCCTTGAGGTACCCGATCCCTTTCACATCAAAACCCCCCAGATCATGAAGCAGAGATTGATCAGGAAATAGGAGAGATATGCCATTTTGTAGATTTTTCGTTCTTGTACATCTTTGATATGCTTCCTCCCGGTAAAGGGATCCTCCACGGTGAAAATGTATGCCACGGGGGCTGAAACAATGAGATTCGCCACGGCAATAATCAGGTTCTTTCCTGTAAAAACATTGAATTCATCCTTCCCCGGTCTGGCTTTGTTCAGTACCATCAGGAGGAGGAACCACAGGAGAATCTCGAAAACCAGTACAAAGACGAGAGGGGCCCATCCGGTATTGAGATCAATGAACTTGGAGATCGATGCTGAAGCCCTCTCGCTCATTGACGCCTTATCTATCGATGCCTCCAGATCCTCCCCGGGATTCGCGTCGAAGTACTCGAAGATGTAGCAGTGATGATCGTCCATGAATGCAGAGTGGTCCGGATCGATGTTGGGATCAAGCGATCGATCCTTCGGGACCCGGGCGATGATGATGGTTTCCTGGATGGGATTATCCCATCCCTTCGAGGTTCCGAGGGGGAAGTATATATTTCCCTCATCCAGACGGGTCGTAACCGACAAGGTGTGCCCTTGAAAATCGGTGAAGCCGTACACGGCGAAGATCAGTGATTCCATATGGTCCCCAATATCGAATGGTGTGTAATGATCCCAATACCATCGATCGAGATCATGATACCAGTGATCGATTTCCTCAAGATGGATGCCTGACATGTTGTAGCCATCATCGACCATCTCCCGAAAACCCTTGAAACCATACTCAACAGCAAGATCCCGTGCTTCATCATACGACAGTTTCTCATGAAGGGATATTCTTGACTTGATATTCCCCATGGTAACGGGCATGGCTTCCAGAAGCCAATCGTATGTTTCCGTAGCAACAGGCGGGGCGGGAAGGGTCTCGATCACTGCCACATACTGATCCCTGTATTCCTCCACCACCTCCCGGGTGATCGCGGGGAGGGTACCCATATCCACGGCAGATACGAAATCCTCGAGGGTTGCGTTGGCACTGACCGAGTACACGGAAACCGAGGCACCGTCGAACTCGTAATGGGCGATCTCCTCCACCCCCTCCCTCGACGCGCTCTCCGATCCTCCCTCCTCTGATGCATCGTATCCTTTTCCGCCATCACCGTTATCGAGAACATAGTTCCTGGAAACATAGAGTGTCAGCATCCCCAACAGGGAGGAAACGGCCGATGTGCCCGTGTCCTGGAGGGATCTCCCCGTCCTTTCTGCAAACCTCCCGGAAGTCCTCCCGAGATCCTGCTTTCTCGACTCTTCCCTGATCTCGTCATATTCGTATCTTTCAAGGAAGTCCGTGTCGTTCTCCTTCTCCATATTCACCTCCTCGGGCATCTGCCTGAACGGAACAAGCACCGTGAGGTTCTCCTTCGGATCAAGCGAGAAGATCGAAAGGAAGAGATCGATCCTCTGGTGGGTCGAGTTAAGGTATTTCACGTTTGCCAGCTGACGGGATTCGAATGTTGTTCCGTAGAGTGAATCCGCTTCGTTTCCGTCTCGAACGTATGTGTATACTGGCATACCGTCACCTGATACCGGAGGGATCATCGGAATGAGGAAAATTCCCGCGATGATAACTATGATTGTTTTCCTCACTTTCACGTTCATGTTGAATTCCCCGGGATGATATGAGATATCACCGGTACATTATAAATTGAGTGAAACATTTTTTTTACAGAAACGATCAGATCCCGTTACGAAAGGGAGATCGGAGGGGAGCAATCAAAGGATCACATCGTAAAAAAATATCTTTTGCCGGTTAATTCCGGTCAATTCCAGATAATTTTTTATAGAATTGCTTCGTATTTACTATGAAATGGGGGTTATCAGGTGAAAATTCGAATTGCAGCTGTATTGATCATAGCCTTGGCTTTGATGATGATGACCATATCTGGCAATGTGAGCGCAATGGACGATCAGATCACGGTCAATGATCCGACAGGCGATGTATTCGCGAGCGGGGATGGATTGGACGATGTCGTCGATAAGGTGGATATCGTGTATCTCAGGTTGAGATATGTCTCCTTCCCGTACTATGTGGAACTGCAGGTCAACGCGGATATAGAAAAGAACTACGATGGGACCGAGTACATCTACACGTACATTATAACCATGGATTTCGACGGGGACGATACCGAGGATGTTACCGTAACATATACCATTCCGGCCATCGGAGGGATAATGGTGACGTACAACGAGGGAACCGGTATGGGATTATTGGATCCATCGGAGTGGAGCATCGAGGACGGCAATACCCTCTCGATCGGATTAAAGGAGGAATACATGGGTGGTTTCTCGGAGAATCTGGACATGGCAGCAGGAACCTCGGTATCAAATTCCACCAGCTTCGTCACAGCCACGGATGGAGTCGAATATGAATACACACCTTCAGGTGACGATGACGACGACACGTCGGATGATGATACCTCCGATGACGATACATCGGATGACGACACCTCCGGTAACGAGACGGATGATGATGGAGATTCCACCCCCGGTTTCGGGATAGCGGTCATCGCTTCCGCGGTAATGATCGCCGTGGTGGTCCTGGTCCGAAGGAAGAGAAACTGATTGAAAGGGAAAACATCCATTGATCAAATCCGGGCGTTCCCACTTACTGATCTTACTATATTCTTTTTACCAAAATCGGGAACGCCCGATGCAATCGTTATTTAATCTTTGGTCAGGAAAATCGCAGTTCTGATCATTTTCATATCACGATTTTCCGACGGTCCGGGCGGGACCACTTCACATCATTTCAATTCGTCGAGGTGTTCCCACACGGATTTGAACGAAGCTCTCGGATGTTTTGAAAATATCCCGTCATTATCAATTTTGATTATCAATTTTGATTATCAATTCAATGTTTTTGTGTCCTAAGATATTTAATTTACAGACCGTTGGAAATTTAATAACACAGGTGAAATAATATGAAATTGGGAGTGAAGCTTATTACAGGATTTCTGGTCATTGCCCTCATTCTTGTTGCAGTGGCCGGAGTGAGTATGGTTTTAGGACAGCAGGCCAATGATGCCCGAACAGAAGCGGATAACGAGATGGAAAATCTCCAAAGTTTAAACGAACTTCAAAGTGAGATTTACAAGTCACATATGTTGACGACAGACTATATCTCAAATAATGATCCGATGGAGTCGATGGCAATCATTATGGAATTATATGGCCAATCTATGGATATCAAGGAGAGATACGCAAATCTAACCGAGGAGATTGGAGAGGATAGCGAAATTGCCGAATCTTGGGCAAGAATTGGAGAGTTGATCACGGAGATCGGCCATACGATCAATGAGATCTATACCTTAAAAGACGCGGGCCAGCTAGGTGTGGTAGGACCCATCAGCGCACTCAATGAGAAGGTCGAGGATATATTTATGGGGATCGATCCCGCGAACGGGACAGGACTTAACTATGTGAAGAAAGGAATTGACGATGAAATGGGAGTGGTTTCGACATATATGACCCTGTGTACATATCAACTTAAAGTCTTAAACCAATTAAACATCGGCCTCTACAGGGAGCATACTCTCAGGATGATCGCTCTCTCAACAGATAATCTCACTGTGGTAAATTCCACACTCATAGATATAGAGATACAGTGCCAGGTGAACGATGCTGTCTACACAACTCTAATGGGAATGATCCAAGCAGCAAGTGTAGAGTCCGAAGTACACGGGGAACTCGCTGTTGTGCTTGCAGACACAGGGGAGAACCTGGATGAAATGGATGAGATCTTCGAGGAGAACATATCACTGAAAATGGATGATCAACTTGATAATATCACGCAAAAAGGTGTCATCGACACACTCAACGTGATGATCGATGAGGTCATGACAGGTGCAGATACATCCGGGGAAACGGGATTCAATTCCATTTCTGAATCACTGAGCGGTGAAGAAAGTGGAAGTATGGATCTGTTATCTACCATGTATGCTGAACTTGCAAATTTGAACACCCTGATCAACAGTGTTTACGAAGATTTCATGGATTTCACCACCATACTGACCGCAAATGATCTCGGAGAGGCAGAAGCCCTGTATGAGGAGATGGAGACCAGGGAACACGAGCACGAGGAGGCCCTGGAAGCCCTGATCGCTTCATTCGAGGAACTCAGCGTATATGATGAATTGCATGCGGAACTTAAAGTTGCGATCGAAAGTATCGAAGCGGATTTCGAGGAGATGCATACAATAGGCCATGAGAACATAACCATGAAACTCAATGGCACCCTGGATCATATCCATTGGGTCTCCACCCTTGAAGAAGTGGTCGAGGAGTGTATGATAGGTGAAGGAGCCGATGATGAACACGGTTTCGACTATGTAGCCGCCAGCATAAAGGCAAGGTCCGAGGAGTCGAAGGCAGACGCCAAAGATGCAGGGGAAACGGCCACTATTATCTCATTGGCAGGGGTGATCATAGCGCTAATAATTGCCATTGTAATGGGAATAATAATGTCGAGAGCCATCAGCAAGCCAGTGGTGGGAATGACGGAAGCGGCCAAGAAGGTTAGAGAAGGCGACCTGGATGTCTCTGTAGACGAGAAGGGAAGCGACGAGATCGCCGAGCTTGGAAAGGCCTTCAACCAGATGATACTGAGTGTAAGGCTCGTAGCAGGGGAAATGGACATGGACGCGCCCGATGAAGCCCAAGATGCTGATCCCTTAGCAACCGGAGAATCGAATGGGCAATCCAACGCATCCAAGGACGAGTAACCGGGGCTGGACACCATGAAACACAGAACAAAGGAGGTGAGTTGGTGCCGAATCCGTACGCCCAGAAGATAGAAGCCCTGCTCTCGCCCATGGTTGGCGGTTTCATGGCCAAGATGGCCCTGAAGTCGCAGTGCAAATCCCTGGGCATTACCCCAGATGAAATTGGACGCCAGCACCTTGAGCCCCTGTCCAAGAAGATCGGTGACGCCCTGGCGTTCCACGGCCACAAGGGTGAGGCTGACAGGGTGATCTCGAGCATAAAGAACATGAGGTGAGACAATGAGAATGGGTTTACGAACGAAGTTGATCCTTGGTCTCACGGTCTTCGGATTCCTTCTGCTCGCGGTCGCCTTCTCCTTGTCATATGTCGTATTGATCGTGTACCGGGATACGGTACAGGAAGGTCTGTTATTGGTCATCATCTTCGGGGTGTTGATACCCGTAATAGTGGTCGCATCCTTCGCTTTCAGTCAGATCTTCGGAAGATGGACCATTGAACCGGTAAAGAAGATATCCGAGGCCTTCAAACGTCTTGAAAAAGGCGATTTGGACGTCTCATTCGACTTCGACCTGTCCGATGATGAGATCGGTGACGCAGTAAGATCATATCAAAAAGTGCTGATCCGGCTGCGCAACCTCGTAAAGGAAGTCCAGCAGATAGGGGAGACTGTCGCATCTTCATCGCAGGAGCTTGCCAGCTCCTCCGAGCAGATGAACGCTACAGCACAGCAGCTCTCCTCGTCCACCCAGCAGATATCGAGAGGTTCGACCACTCAGGCAGAGAGGGTTGAAGAGACAGCGAAAATCATTGGCACCATGACGAAAGCAGTTGACGATATTGCCACGAATTCACAGATCGCAAAAGAGACATCGTCAGAGGCCAGCGAGATCGCCCGAATCGGCAGGGAATCCGTTAACAAATCCGTGCAGAAGATGGAGCAGATATCCCAGACCGTGAATGCCTCCGCAGATGTGATCCAGACACTGGGAGAGCGCTCGAAGGAGATCACCCAGATCCTCGACGTCATAACCAATATCACCGACCAGACCAACCTGCTCGCCCTCAATGCAGCTATTGAGGCGGCCAGGGCAGGGGAGCACGGCCGTGGTTTCGCCGTCGTGGCGGAAGAGGTTAAGAACCTGGCAGAGGACTCGAAAGAAGCTGCCGACAGGATTGATATCATCATAAGAGAAATACAGACCAATACCGAAAAGGCAGTGGAATCCATGTCCCAAGGGACAAAAGAGGTCAGCGAGGGAAGGGAGATCGTCGATAAAGCAGGAGAAGCACTGGGTCAGGTCGCGGTTATGAGCCAAAAAACCGCAGAACTGGTGGAAGTTATCTCAATCGCCACGGAACAGCAAAAGGCAGGTACTGAGATGGTTGCTGCCGCAATAGACGAGATCGCAACAATAGCAGAGGAATCCGCCTCAGCATCCGAGGAATCTGCGTCGGGTGTGGAGGAACTGACGGCCAGCATGGAGGAGATGACATCCCGCGCCCAAGAGCTTTCGGAAACAGCAGTGACGCTCCATAAGAGCATAGGTGCATTCAAAGTGAGCGGCCAGCATCCTTCACGGACCGTGAACCGACCATCAAAGGCCAGGGAGAAATCCAACCGGAAAGACGCACCCGAACTGCCCGAAAAGGTGGCAACCTCCCTCAGGGAAAGAGGCATTAGTATTGATGTGGGGGAGGTATAATGGCCCGTAGGAGGGGTGGGAAACAGGAATTCACAGGTGACGAGACCAAGCTGGTCCAGTTCAAACTCGGAGACGAATCTTTCGGTGTGAAGGTGGAACAGATACGGGAGATCGTCAAGATCGGGAATATCACCTCTGTCCCGAAGATGCCCTCTTTTATCGAGGGCGTAATGAACCTCAGGGGCCAGATAACGACCATTATCGACCTCAGACGTAGATTCGATATCATTGGCGACGGGGGTGGAACCTACATGTCCCGCATCATCGTTGCTGAGATCGGGGAGAGCCAGGTGGGCATCATAGTGGATTCCGTCAAAGATGTGATTCGGGTTTCTCCCCAGACAATCTCCCCGCCGCCCAAAACCATATCGAGTAAGGTCGACGCACGGTTTCTCACAGGCATCTGCCGACATCAGAATGGACTGCTGATGCTGCTGGATCTGGACAATCTTTTCAGCGATGAGGAGATCGAGGGATTGGATAATATTGATTTGAATGAAGGTATGCAAAATGAAAGCAAAGACGGGGTAGAATCATGAGCGAGAAGAAGAGAGTTCTGATAGTAGACGATTCCGTGGTCATGAGAGAGATGATAGGGGACATACTCGAGGCAAAAGGCTTTGAGATTGCGGGCGAGGCAAAGGATGGAATCGAGGCCCTCGAGCAGTACAAGAATTTATTCCCCGACATTGTAACTATGGACATCGTCATGCCAAAGGAAAATGGAATCGAGGCCGTGAAGAAGATCGTGGACTATGATCGGAACGCACACATTATCGTGATAAGCGGCCTCGATCAGAAGGCGCTGGTCATAGATGCTTTGAGCGCAGGAGCCAAGGATTATATTATCAAGCCCTTTGAATCCACAGACCTCCTTGATGCTGTGAGAAGAGTCTGAAATAGGGGATGTGATTTGACCCGAGAAATCCGCGTCCTCGTGGTAGACGATTCGTTAGTTATGCGGCGTCTCCTCACCGACCTGCTTGAAAAGGAGGCCGGCATTACCGTTATTGGCACCGCCAAGAACGGGATGGAAGCCGTGTCGAAGGCAGCAGAACTCCAGCCATCGGTGATCACCATGGACATCGAGATGCCCATGATGGACGGGCTAACTGCATTGCAGCACATTATGGCCGAAAACCCGATGCCGGTGGTGATGCTAAGCGCCATGAACAAGCGCCAATCCGATATCGTGATAAAGGCACTGGAGATGGGAGCTATCGATTTCATACCAAAGACCTCTGGAACGATCTCCCTTGACATTGAAAAGGCGGGAGAGAGTATCGTCTCAAAGATCAGGGGGGCAGCCGAAATCGAGGTGAAGTGCATCAAACCCAAGGCTCCCGAAAAGATCGTGGAATCGGATTTCAAGATTCCACCCATCAGAGATCGGGTTGTTGCAATTGGCGCTTCAACCGGCGGACCCAAGGCCCTGCTGGAGGTCATTTCATCCTTGCCCCGTGATCTCCCTGCCGCAGTGTTGATAGTACAGCACATGCCAGAGGGATTCACACAATCTCTTGCAGAGCGCCTCAACTGGCAGTCCTCCCTTGAGGTAAAGGAGGCACAGGACGGGGATCGTGTTAGATCCGGATTGGTTTATATTGCGCCCGGAAATCGCCACATGGAGGTAGATGGAAAACACATACGGTTGACGGATGGGGCTAGGGTAAACCATGTTAGACCTTCGGCGGATGTTCTCATGGAGTCTGTGGCGGTACATTACGGTCCCAACGCCCTGGGAGTACTGATGACTGGTATGGGGCAGGACGGCGCTGCAGGGATCAGGGCAATTAAAAGGAAAGGCGGGAGGACCATCGCACAGGATGAGTCGAGCTGTGCAGTGTTCGGTATGCCCAAGGCTGCCATAGAGCTAAGAAGCGTGGACGAAGTGGAACCAATTGAAAAAATTGCTCAGAAAATAATCTCGATGCTAAGGGAGACCTGATATGACCAAAAAGAAATCGGATCAAAAGAGATATAATGAGCTCTTCGTAGATGAATCCAATGAGCAACTCCAAAACTTGAACCAAACCCTGCTCAGGCTTGAATCCCATCGAGATGACGAGGAGGCATTAAACGAGGCATTCCGCCTGGTGCATACCATCAAGGGCACAGCCAATATTCTCGGCTTCCACGGAATTGGAGAACTTGCCCATACAATGGAGGACGTTTTCGACAATATCAGAAGCAGTAAGATACCTTTCAGCCAGGAAATGATCGATATATTCTTCGAAGGAGCAGACCTTCTGACCAGCAAGGTCGCGGAAGTGGCTGAAACAGGTATGGCCTCTTCGGGCAGTTCGGGTTATATCGAGCGATTGAATATCCTGATGGAAGACACATCCGCTGTAAAACTCTCGAATGAAAGAACCAATATTAACCCGAGCGATGGTATCTCCCTGGACGAGGAAAAGAAGCTTGCATTCCTCGATGCCAGAAGCGGGGGTTACAATATCTTTCTGGTAACATTAAAATTCAGGGAAGATTGCATACTCAAGGAAGGCAGGATATTTCAGGCTTTCAGATTGCTGGGATTCATGGGTGAGGTCATTGCCACCACGCCCGATACAAAACATTTGGAAAATCATACCGACAAGGTCTTCGCGCTTCTTGCCACTTCGAAGAGTGACAAAGAGGTGCTGTCGAAAATAAAGAGTGTGCCCGAGTTGGAGGATATCTCCGTAGTGCCGGTCAACACGCTGGCCGATCTCGAACTACATGAAATGCCAGGAGAGAAAAGACCCGCTCCGAAAAGATCGTTTTCCACCTCGGAGACCGTGAGGGTGAAGAGCAGATATCTGGATTCCCTTTTGGATCTGGTAGGAGAACTGATGATATCGGAAATCAGGGTCAAACAAATAGCAGACGACCTCAATCACAAAGAACTAAGACAAGCATTGAAGAACAACAACAGACTGATCGGGGAGCTTCAGGACAACGTACTGAGGATGAGGATGGTTCCCCTGGACCATATCTTCAAGCGATTTTCCAGAATGATCCGGGATATGTCAAAAGACGCCGGAAAAGAGATAGACTTCCGGATCGAGGGGAGCGATATCGAGATAGATCGCAGTCTGTTGGACGATGTCGGCGATTCACTGATGCATATTTTGAGGAACTCCATAGATCACGGTATTGAGCCTGAGGAGGAGAGGAAAGAGATAAACAAGACACCGCAGGGAAGCATCTTGCTAAAGGCCCATGGTGAGAAAGGTAACGTCGTTATCGAGGTAACCGATGACGGAAGGGGCGTTGATCCCCACAAGCTGGTCGAAGCGGCGATTTCCAAGGGATTGATATCCAAGGAAGAGGCAAATTATCTGGATGAAAAGAGGAAGATGGACATTGCCTTTCTCCCGGGCCTGAGTACAGCCAAAGAGGTTTCCGAGGTATCGGGTAGGGGTGTGGGGCTCGACGTAGTTAAGCAGAAGATTACCGACCTGGGTGGTACCGTTGGCTTTGATTCCCAACTTGGCAAGGAAACCAGGGTGAGCGTGAAACTGCCGCCGAGTATGGCCATAATAAAGGCGATGTTGGTGGAGGTGACAGATGAGAAGTATGCCATTCCCCTGGAGAACATTGTCGAGATTCTCAGAATAGGAGAGGAAGATATCCACAACATATTGGACACCGGTGTCTTCAAATTGAGGGATGATGTGCTGCCCCTCCTTAACCTCCATGAGGAATTCGGAGGAGAATTGTCTCAGGATCCCATTTCTCAAATGTCTGTGGTCGTCGTGGAAAAGGACGGCACCGATGCGGGTCTTGTGGTTTCCGATCTTTTGGGCCAACAGGAGATCGTGATCAAGAGCCTGGGTGCGCATATGCGAAAAAACCGATATTTCTCCGGAGCAACTATACTGGGAGATGGCAAGGTGGCTATGATCTTGGATGTGGGGGCGTTAATATGATAGACAATACCATTGGAACAGCGGAAGATGAATCAATTAATGATTTTGATATGAGCGAGAGACACAAGGATGCGCTTCAGGAAGCGGGGAACATTGCAGCAGGATCCGCTGCAACAGCCCTATCAACCCTCATTGGTGAGAGGGTGATGATAGATGCCACCGATTGCAGCATCAAGGACTTGGAAAAGGTTCCCCAGGCCCTTGGGGACGTTACAAAACCGGTTGTGGCGGTATATATGGGCGTCCGGGATATGAACCACGGTTCCATGCAGATGATATTCTCTCACCAATCGGCAATGATGCTTTGTGACATGTTCTCCAAGAATTGGACACAAACGACCAAGGAGATCACAGATAGGGAGATTGAAATCCTGGCAGAGATCGGGAACATCTGCATCTGTGCCTACCTGAACACACTGTCTAAGTTGATGGGCATCCCATTGATGCCGTATCCGCCGGCAGTGGCCGTTGACATGATAGGTCCTATCCTTGAGGCCATCGCAGCGGATTTCGATGCAGTGGGTGAGTCCGCGGTCATAATCGAGACGGACTTCATCCACAGTTACGGCAAGAGCAAAGGACATTTCCTGTTCATTCTCGATGAGGGATCCAAACAGAGGATGCTCAGGATATTCAAGGCAGATAATGGACAGTAACCGGTGATGCGGTATGACCGATGAGTTCATTGTTGATATGGCCACACTGCGGGTTGCAGACAACCCTGCAAGACTCACATGCCTTGGTCTCGGCTCCTGCCTGGGTATTGCGTTGTATGATCATCGTGTCAGGATCGGGGGTTTGGCCCATGCCATGCTGCCTCTGTTCGAACTCGGCAGGAATAAAAGAAATCCAGCAAGGTATGTGGACACTTCTATCTATATCATGCTCGACGAAATCGTTGAAAAAGGGGGGAGAAAGCACAATATCCAGGCCAAAATTATTGGTGGCGCCAGGATGTTCTCCATCATGGGTTCAGAGACCATGGATATCGGTCAAAGGAACATTGAAGCCGCAAGAGAGACGCTTAAAAATGAACGAATACCAATAAAGGCCATGGATGTTGGTGGAAATAAGGGTAGGACCATGATCTTTGATCTGAAGACCGGTGTAGTTGAGATTAAAAACATCAGAGGAAAAAACAAGGAAATATAAAGGGATGGGATGAACAAAAAATGCAAATAATGGACTGCTTCGCCAACATTGTTTCAACAGCTTATCGTAGTTGCCATTATCCGGGCGGACCGGCTCTCAAAATAATGGCAGAGATGAGAATGGGCCTGCACGCTGTCATCAAGTATTCATTATTGGTTAGACAAAGAAGCTGCTCCAGGATTGAAATCCTTCGTGTCGCCTATCCGGGCGAAGTCCGATAAGTACCAGAATTGAATAGATCCACCAGTGATGATAATGAGCGGACGGGATAGTGATTTCACACTGCTGAGGCAAGAGATATTCAAGGATACCTCCCTTGATTTTCAGCAGTACAAGGAAAACTATATGAAACGGCGGATAGGCATTCGAATGCGGGCGAGAGGTATCGACACATATTCAGGCTACCTTCATCTTCTCAGATCCGAGCCGTTGGAATATGAATATCTTCTCAAAAATATCAGTATCAACGTGACACATTACTTCAGGGATCCGGAAACCTTCCAGATCATCGAAAAGGAGATATTGCCCTTATTGATATATGAAAAGGTAAGGAACAACAGAAGAGTAATACGATTATGGTGCGCCGGTTGTTCCAGTGGTGAAGAAGCCTATTCCTATGCCATTCTTTTGAAGGATCTACTTGGTGAGGAGTTCAACGAATTCATCGTGTCCGTCCATGGCACGGACATTGACAGTAGATCGCTTGAGGCCGCAAAGAAGGGAAGATATTTGCCGCGACAAGTAGAAAATGTGAGGCCGGCGTTCTTGAAAAGATACTTCACCTTCGACGGGGAAATGTATCAGGTGTCCGATGAGATCAAAGGCATGGTCCATTTCAGGAAACAGGATCTATTCACAGGGGAGAAGAGCAAACATTACGACTTGATATCCTGCAGAAATGTTTTCATATATTTTTCAAAGGAAATGCAGAGCAAGCTATTCGCGGAGTTCTACAAAGGGCTTAACGAAGGGGGTTATTTGGTTATTGGAAAAACCGAGACGCTTTTCGGAGAGGCAAGGGATCGTTTCCTCACCATAAATAGCCGGGAAAGGATATTTCAAAAAGAAAAAAGGTAGGGGATCCATATTCAAAGTCATGGGATGATCGGATAACTCGAACATCTAATAACAGACTTCAAAAATTTCCCTATCAGGGATCTATGCTGATCTATCACGGCCATATGAAAGACGTGCGGGAATGAAGGTATTGAAATGTCGGAAGAGTACGGCATCACCGCAAGGATCTACGATCCTCTCCTGTTTATCGCGGTGAATCCTGTAAGAAAGGCAGTTGCTCGTGAGCTGAGCGTCCGGAAGGAGGACAGAATACTGGACCTCTGCTGCGGAACCGGAAATCAGATGAAGCTGCTGTCGAGAAAGGGCTTCAGAGATCTCCACTGCCTGGATCTGTCCGAGTCGATGCTCGACATGGCGAGAAAGGGGAATCATCCAATATCTTTCTACAGGGAAGACGCGGTCAGCACCGGTTTCGGAAGAGGGGAGTTCGATGTTGTCATGCTGAGCTTTGCCCTGCACGAGAAGGACAGGAGAACCCAGGAAGCATTCCTGAACGAAGGGTACCGCCTGCTTTCCGATGACGGGATACTCCTCATCGTCGATTTCGAATTCGACGAAACAACAGGCTTCCCCGGAAGGGTCGGGGCAAATCTCATAGAAAGGATGGCCGGGGGAGAACATTATCGGAATTTCGTGGAATTCAAGAAAAATGGGGGACTGGGGGATCTGGTGGATAGGGATAGGTTCAGATTGGAGAGGAGGATCCGCAAGGTCTTCAACGTTGTTGCCATATCGACATACAGAAAGGCGCCAGTCCAATCCGCCGTGTCCGGTTGAAATATAATCGATCGTCTGGTCCTGTCCGGATCAGTCAAGTTTATATATCGAATACCTCACTGTCATCGTTCGGGGAGAAAGGAATGAATTTGTTGAGGATCAGCTTACTACTGTTTATGGTTATATGTTTTCTATGTCCATCGGCCTCTTCCACCTGGATAAGGGGAGATTTCGTCAAGGATGGAAAGGCCCCTGTTTGGGGTACTATGATCGGTAATACGGCCAGCTTCACTCTGAGTGATGACGGAACAAGGGCAGCCTTGTCCGCCGAATCCGGAGTGCTCAAATGCATCAACGGGATCACCGGGGACGAGATTTGGACATATAATGGTGAATCAAACAGCGGGATAAGGTCCGAGATATCGGCTGACGGGAAATATATCATCGCCTGCACGTATGACGATATCCTGTTCTTCTCCACCTCTTCATCCACCCCCTCATGGATCAAACCGATAGACGATTTGATCGAGTGGTCCATATCCTGTTCCATCAGCGATGACGGAGCCCGATCGCTGATCGTTTACAACGACACCGGATTTCTCTATTCCAGGGAGGGTCAGCTTATCAGGGAGTACGATTTCGGCGATTTCAATTATGCGAAAGCGGACCTGTCCGGAGATGGTGAAAGCATCATAGCCACCAACGGCAACAACGTGGTATCCGGGACAACCCTGATCAGTTATTTCAAAACGAATTCCACGACCCCCCTCTGGACCCGGGAACTGGTAGGGACTGGTGTGAGATGTGAGATATCGAGGACAGGGGATGTCGCGTTCATAACCCAGTGCGGGATGGGGAAGTTCACAGCCGAGGATCCCTGGGGAATATCACATGTTCTGCCGTCCGGCGCAGTGGTGGGAACCGCCGATTATTTCGGCGGCGCATCTCTGTTCTTGGCAAACGGATCGCTGCTTTGGACGGTGGAGATGGAGGGTATCGAGAGCTGGGATATGGACCGGGGCGGCAACTATTTCTGTTTCTCGGGCCAGAACGGAATGTGCATCCTGATGAACAGAAGCGAAATAGAAAGCTGCATCCAGAAACCCGAGGATTGGTGGGTTGAATTCTGCAGTGTTTCCTCCGATGGCAAGTGGGCCTACGGATTCAGGGAACAGTTGTATGTGCACGACAGGGCGGGAAAAACCTTGCTGAACCGCCCCTTCAAGCTGGGCGAATGGTATTCCAAATGCATCGAGTTCACGAAGATCAACGAGGGGGGATCGCTGGTATATGTGTTGGCCGACAACATACTGCTTGCGTTCGATACCGGGCCGTATCCGATGTTCCGCGTGGTAAAACCTTCCGAGATCTTCGTGAACCAACCGGTCGAGATCGGCGTTGAATACCATGAAAGCGAACTCAACGTCACGGAGGTGGAATGGTATTTCGAATCCTCCAATGAACCAACAGCCGTTACGGACGCAACGGAGAACTATACCCATACTTTCACCGACAACCGCCCGACATCTTGCATAGTGGTTCTCCGGACCGAGGAAGGATACGCCGGGATGGCGGAGGTCTATTTCGAGGTGGAGGAGGAGGAAACCCGGGATTCGTCCATTGAGATAACCCTCCTATTGATTTCAACAGCGCTGGCATGCGTTATGTTTTATAGCAAATCCCATCGAAGACGAAACAGAGATCCGGATCTGTAAAACGGTGTTCGAGACGAAAATCCCGTCAATTCCGGAATTCGATGATGAGGTGCTTCGAGACGAAACCGGCCCTTTCCAGTGTTTTCTTCGATCCGATATTCTCAAAAGCACAACCAGCTGTCGGTCTACATCCGTTCTCCTCGCAGATCTCCGCCATGCGGCCGATGATGTACGATCCGTATCCCTTTCTTCTGTGATCCGGATTGACGTACATACCGATATCGAACCAATTCCTTCCTTCCACGGTTCGGTTTATCATGCCGTAACCGATGAAAACTCCTTCCGGATTTTCGAATATGATGCATTCCGATCTCTCGATCCAGTACGGGATGTCCTTGATCTCGTTCTCATCGAAGATCCCGTCCGAGTAACTCGTCATAAGATCCACATCATCGAGAGTGGCTGTTCTCTCGACTAGATCGAGATCGGGGATCGGCTCTTTCGGATCGATCCTGTCCCTGAAGTTGTATCCGATGGTTTTGTGATCCTTGAAGTGGAGGTGGCACATGGACATGAATAGGTGATCCCATGACTGGCATACTGCTTTCTCCACGGGGAGACCGCTCATGAAATTCCGGAAGATGTCATCTGCCGAGGGTATGAAATCATCTGCCAGATAGAACTCGCGGAGAATTCGGTCCGTTCCGAGGAGAAAATAGCCTATCCTCCTCCCTTCATGAACGATATGATGGGGATCCGCATCCCGTGAAAGGAGCTGGGTATAGAGCTCGATCGGTTCGCAGAGGGAATCCAGATATCTTTCCCTCAGACTCTCGAACTCGGGATCTCTGGAACCTTTCGTGATCCGGATATTCTCCATCTGAATCAGAATGTCCATGTCCGTCATCAATTTTTCTCCTGTATCATTGGCATCCTTTCGGATCGATTTCATGTACAATTCTCGTGAAAATAGTTTAAAATAATGCGGAATTCGAAAAATATTAACGGATATCGAAATGATTTAATAACACATTAATATTCGGGGTGTTCATGAAATCGAAGATGGACGATCTCGATATCGCCATACTGAACATGCTGAAGGAGAACTCGAGGATCTCGAACGTGGCGGTTGCCAACCGGTTGAAGGTGTCAGAGGGCATGATCCGGCAGAGGATCGGGAAGCTCCGCAGGAGCGGGATAATCAAGCAGTACACCATCAAGATCTCGTCAAAGGGGCTCAAGGCAATAATCGAGGTGAACACGAAGATCAACGTCCATTCGACGAAGATAGCCAGGATGATAAAGGATCTTGAAGGGATCGAGACGGTTTTCGAGGTCTCGGGAGAGGTGGACATCGTCGCGATAATCGATGTCGCGGATACCCGGGAGCTGAACAACACCATCGAGTCCATCAGATCCATGGAAAACGTCGTCAGCACCAGAACGAAGCTGATCCTGAACGAGGTCTGATAGGTGAGCTGAATGGTGGAGATCCTTGATTCAACATTGAGGGAAGGCGAGCAGACCCCCGGGGTCAATTTCACCATCGGGGAGAAACTGGAGATAGCACGTCTTCTGGACGAGTTCGGGGTGGAATACATCGAGGCAGGCCATCCGGCCGTGTCGGATGACGTCCGATCGGGTCTCAAAGCGATCGCCAGAGAGGGATTGAGAGCCAGAATAATTGCTCACAGCAGGGCCATGCGGAAAGATATCGATCTGGCACTTGATTGCGATGTTGAGTGGATCGGCCTCTTCATATCGGTCCTGGAGGATCGACTGAAACTGCATTTTCAGAAGGATCTGGAGCAGATATGCGGCATTGTGTCGGATGCGGTTTCATATGCCAAGGAACACGGGCTGAAGGTCAGGTACACTCCCGAGGATACCATAAGATCGGATTTCTCATCCGTCGTGAGGGTATCCAGGGCCGCTCTCGAGGCCGGGGCGGACAGGATAAGCGTCGCCGATACGGTGGGGGCTGCAACCCCGGTGGTTATGGGGCATTTCGTGAAGAGCCTGATCGAGGAGACAGGAGCATCGGTCAATGTTCACTGCCACAATGACCTCGGCCTTGCGATTGCGAACTCTCTTGCCGCCTATGACAACGGGGCCGTGGCCATCGACACGTGCGTCAACGGTCTGGGTGAAAGGGCCGGGATCACCGATCTATCCACCCTTGCCGTGGCCCTGAAGGTTCATTACGGGATATCCAACCGCTACAATCTTGAACTGCTTCCGTCTCTTTCAAGGAGGGTGGAGGAACTTTCCGGGTTCAACGTGGCCAGAAACGCTCCGATTATAGGGGCAAACGCGTTTTCCCACAATGCCGGCCTTCATGTGTCCGCGGCGCTCAAGAAACCGTCGTTTTACGAGGTCATTCCGGCCGAGGACGTCGGAAGGTCAAGAACCTTCCAGGTGGACAAGATGTCCGGGCGCGATCTTATCGGCTCGATACTCGAATCCGGGGGCATTCAGCCGGACGCTGAGACCATGGATATGGTCCTGAACATGGTGAAATCCCGGGAAAAGGGCGATTTCACCAGAGAGGAGATAATCAGGATCGTAGGAACCAGGTTCTGAGCGGACGAAATCTTCGATAAAATGAATTATATTTAAAAAATTAAACGATATTCGTAAATATAATTCTAATTACGTAATTAATTTATATAACATCTCATTATCCTCGAACCGCCGCGGCAATAACGCGGAGGAGATGAAAAAAAATGAGTGACTGCCCGATTTGCGGATTCGATTTGACGTACGAAACAGCCGAGCTTTGCGAACTGATACCCTGCCCCGACTGCGGAACGGACCTTGAGGTCGTCTCGGTGGATCCCGTGATCCTCGAGACAGCCCCCGAGGAGCAGGAAGACTGGGGAGAGTAGGCAGGGATCACATGAAAATGGCGATGTCCCACAATCTCATTCGATTAGATGAAAAGCTTCTCCTTGAGGCGGCCCGGAGAAAGAATATAGAGATCGAGCCGATCCCGATGAAGAACCTGGCCCTGTCCATACAGGACAGCATACCGGATTGGGACGGGATGCTGGATCGTTCCATGAGCCATTTCCAGTCAGCGGCTCTCCTTAGGCTCTTGGAGGACAAAGGGGTTGTTACCGTGAACAGTTCCCATGTTGTGGATACATGCGGGGACAAGGCGAAGACGGCATCGGCGCTTCAGAGAGAAGGTGTCAGGTCTCCAAGGACGACGGTGGCCTTCCACCCCGAGGAGGCGCTGAATTCCATGGAAAGGATGGGATATCCGGTTGTGGTGAAACCGGTCATCGGTTCATGGGGAAGGCTTCTGGCAAAGGTGAACGACAGGGATTCGGCCGAGGCGGTTCTCGAGCACAAGACGACCCTCGGAGGATTTCCCCATTCCGTTATCTTCATTCAGGAATACGTGGAGAAGAACGGAAGGGACATCAGGGCTTTCGTCATAGCTGACAAGACCATTTGCGCCATATACCGGGATTCGCCGCACTGGATCACGAACACCGCCCGCGGAGGGGCGGTATCGAACTGCCCGGTTACGGATGAGCTGAACGAGATCTGCCTCAGGGCTTCCAAAGCCGTCGGGGGCGGTGTTCTCGCAATCGATCTAATGGAATCACAGGAGGGATTCCTGGTCAATGAGGTCAACCATACCATGGAATTCAAGAACTCGGTCGAACCCACCGGGGTTGATATCCCCGGCCTGGTGATCGACCATTTCGTATCGGAGGTGAGGAGATGATCAACGTGGGAATATTGGGTGGATCCGGTTACACGGGGGGTGAGCTGATCAGGCTTCTCTCGGTCAGGGATGATGTCGAGATCACACAGGTGACATCGAACAGCAACCTTGGTCTGAACATCCACCAGGTCCATCCGAACCTGAGGGGTTTCTCCGATATGAGGTTCACATCCGAGGATGAGCTCGGTTCGTTCGATGTTCTCTTCACCTGTCTCCCCCATGGAAAGGTACAGAGCAGAATGAGCGACCTCTTGAAGAGGGCGGACAAGGTAATCGATCTATCCGCGGACTTTCGGTTGAACGATCAGGATCTTTACACTAAATGGTACGGGGACCGCCACCGCTCTCCGGATCTCCTGGGATCATTCGTGTACGGTCTTCCGGAACTGCACAGGAAAGAGCTGTCGGAGAGTACAAGGGCAGCCGGACCGGGATGCATCGCTACCGCGTCGATATTGGGTCTTTACCCCTTCAGGGAGATCGCGGGAAGGGTGATTATTGACGCGAAGATCGGATCCTCGGCCTCGGGAAAGGAGAGCTCTCCCTCGACACATCACCCGGTCCGAAACGGTGTGATCCGTCCCTATGCTCCGATCTCGCACAGGCATCAGGCGGAGATACTACAGGAAACAGGGAGGGAGGTTTCGATGACGGTTCATGCCGTCGAGATGGTCAGGGGGATATCCTCCACCATCCATGTTGAGCTGAAGGAAGATCTCAATGAGAGGGATGTCTGGAAGATGCTTCGGGACAGTTACGGGAACGAGCCCTTCATCAGGATCATAAGCGGGAAGAAGGGTCTGTTCAGGTATCCCGAACCAAAACTGGTGGCCGGCACGAACTTCTGCGACATAGGATTCGAGCTGGATAATGAGGGGGATCGTCTTGTGATCTTCTCCGCAATAGACAATCTTGTCAAGGGAGCGGCCGGCAGTGCTGTACAATCAATGAACATCATGATGGGGATCGAGGAGACCAAGGGGCTTCGCTACCCCGGACTCCATCCGGTATAGGTGATGAAATGATAGTGGTAAAGATAGGAGGAGCCGAGGGAAACGATCTTCACAGGTTCGTGAACGATATCCCCCGGGACGAATCGATCATCATCGTCCACGGAGGGTCCGATGAGATGAATTCGCTGTCTCTCCGCCTTGATCATTCTCCGGTGTTCATCACCTCCCCGTCCGGACACACCAGCAGGTTCACCGACCGGGATACGCTGGATCTCATAACCATGTCGTATTCCGGAAGGATCAACAAAGGTCTGGTGGAGCTCCTCAGAAGGAACGGACACAACGCGCTGGGCCTCACCGGATTGGACGGAGGTCTTCTTCGGGGAAGCAGAAAAAGCACCGTCAGGTCCGTGGAGAACGGCAGGGTGAAGATACTCAGGGGCGACAATACCGGGAAGGTGGAATCCGTCAACACCCGTCTGCTGGAGATCATACTCGAAGAGGGCTACCTGCCGGTGATAACCATTCCGATAGAGGCAGAGGATGGAGGCCCGCTAAATGCGGACTGCGACAGGGTCGCGGCAGCTGTGGCCTCCTCGATGAAAGCGGATAGATTGATCCTGCTGACAAATCAACCGGGCCTCCTGAGGGATCCAGCCGATCCCGGGTCGCTTGTCGGAAGCATACGCCAGGGAGAGATCGAAAATGCGATGAAATTTGCCAGGGGCAGGATGAAGAAGAAGATCCTGGCAGCCCAGGAGGCGGTCCAGGGTGGCGTTCGCGAGGTCGTGATATCCAGTTCGATGATAGACAGGCCGATTGATTCGGCCATGAGCGGGTCCGGGACGGTGATCTCGTGACGGAGGAAGAGCTGGAGTCCGGTGTGATTGCCAAGAGGGGAGTGCGGATCGACAGGGGAAAAGGGGCGTATATCTGGGATTCGAACGGGTATAAATACCTGGATATGGGGGCAAGCTACGGCGTATGCAACATCGGTCATTCCCCGGAGAGACTGGTGGAATCCGTCAGGTCCCAGATGGAGAATATCATATACGTCTCATCGTCGTACGACAATCCGGTCAGAGAAGCTCTGATGAGAAGGCTGGTGGAAATATCTCCTATCCACGAGGGAAGGGTATTTCTGTGCAGTTCGGGAACGGAAGCGGTGGAGGCGGCCGTGAAATTCGCGCTGGCGGCCACCAATAAGAAAAGGATCATCGCGGCCATTGGAAGCTTTCACGGCAGGACGATGGGATCCCTCTCCCTGACGCACAATCCAAAGTACAGGGCCGGATTCGAGGATTTCCTTGGGCCCGTTGATTTTGTCCGCTACGGCGATGTGGCGGATATGGAGAACAACATAAAGGACGAGACAGCAGCGGTGATTCTGGAACCGATTCAGGGCGAGGGAGGTGTCAGGACTCCTCCCGACGGTTATCTGAAGAAGGTCAGGGAGCTCTGCGACAGCAGGGAAATTCTCCTCATAATCGACGAGGTCCAGACGGGAATGTGCAGGACCGGATCGATGTTTGCGGTCGATCATGAGGGGATCAAACCGGATATACTCTGCATCGGAAAATCCCTCGGCGGCGGATTCCCCATTGCCGCGGCCTTGCTCGACGGGAGTTTGGGTCAGATGGAGAAGGGAAGGCACGGCTCGACCTTCGGGGGATCGCCGATCGCCTGTTCCGCAGCGATCGCCGCTTTGGATATCATGGAGGAACAGGAGCTTTCGGCCAGGGCCATGGAACTGGGAGACTATTTCATGGATCGGCTCAGATCGATCGACAGCACCATTGTAAGGGAGGTCAGGGGAAGGGGGTTAATGATCGGAGTTGAGCTGAAGAGGAGAGCGGGACCGTATCTCTCGGCACTGCTGAGAGACGGCATCGCCGCCATTCCCGCCGGTTCCAACGTTATACGGTTCCTTCCCCCGCTGGTGATCGGCAGGGATGATATCGATCATACCGTTGAAGTCCTTACGAGGGTGCTCGATGAGGGATGAGGTGCGTTTCCTCAGCGAGATCGTATCGATCGACAGCCCGACCGGCAGTACTAATGAAGTGCTGGAGGGACTTGCTGGTTGGTGCGTGAAGATGGGTCTCAAAGCCGAAGACGTGAATGGGGCGCTTGTAATTAATCCCGGCGGAGAGGACCTTCTTTTACTGGGGCATATGGATACGGTCCCCGGAAATATACCCGTGAGGATAGATGATAAAGAGCTGTGGGGCCGGGGTTCGGTGGATGCAAAAGGGCCGCTCTGCGCTGCCATATGCGCACTGTCCAGGATCGAGGAGAGGTCCGGTATTTGCCTGGTTGCCGTACCCGACGAGGAGGGATCCTCGGGAACGGCAAGAATGATCGCCGAGGAATGGAAACCGCGGCCTGTGGTGATCCTCGAACCAAGCGGGTTGAACGGCATCACGATCCAGTACAACGGAAGGCTTCTGATCGAACTCACATCGACGGCCGAAAGATCCCACTCCGGTTCCGATGAGATGTTTGCCTCGGAGAAGGTGTTCGCTTCGTATGATCTGATAAGGAGGTCCTGCAGTCCCCGCATCCTTCGCATGGAGGGAGGGATCGAGAAGGCGGAAATAATACTGGACATAAGATACGAGGATGAACCCGTCATTCCGGATACGGAAGGGATCGAGGTGAAGATCATCGAGAGGATCGGTATGTGCAGGACCGATAAGAGATCCCCGCTCGCAAGATCATTTCTCAGATCAATGAGGTCGCTGGGAATGGATCCGGTTTTCAAGAGGAAGACAGGGACCTGCGACATGAACATCATCGGAAACGCATGGGACACTCCCGTAATAGCCTACGGTCCGGGGGACGGGAGGCTGGATCACACGAACGAGGAGAGGATAAACATCGATGAATATCTGAGGTCTATCGACGTTCTCGAAGGTGCGATCAGGGATCAGATCCCATCCATGGACCCATGATATGTGGTATTGGGGTTTTCCTCGCCTGTCATCTCAGATTCCAATCCTTCGTTTTTTCCGGATGTTTTTACTTCTTCTCCTTCGTCTGTTCTTTTCCCTTTCTTGACAAAAATGAAGACTATGGCCGATATGACGGCAGCCAGAATTAAGAGAGAAAGGACCGATAGGCCGAAGATCAATCCAATGCTGCCATCATCATCCTCCGGCTCCTCCACGGCCTCCTTCTCCAAAACTGATATATCCAAGACCCACTCCGAACTCTCCAAACCGTCGGAAACGTTGATCGTGATGGTGTAATCGCCTTCCTTTCCAAGAGTATCCGACCAGGACAGCACCGAACCCACCAGATACATGTCATCATCGACCCCATCCAAGAGCGTGAGCTTCAGATCTCCCTGATCCTTGGGATCCGGGTCCTTCGGAGAGAGGCTCACTGACAGGAAATCCCCGGCGAACACGGAATATGTGGCATTCACCTCCAATACGGGGATCGTATTGACGTAGAAGCTGCCGATATCACTTCTGCAGAATCCTCTCCTGAGATCATCCGAAGGTATCACCGTCCAGAAATAAGTCTCTTGGGACTCCACCTCATCGAATGTGAACGAGGTGTCACTCAGATCTTCCCCGATAAGGGCTTCCACGTCGAGTGTCATCACCTTGTCCCTGTCCCCGTGAACGAACAGATCGTATGACAGGTTGTCGTTCTCCTTGTCCTCCGCACTCCACACAAGGTATGCTCCGGTGGAAGCGACCTTGCCGCCTGATGAGGGACTTTCAAGGATCGTCCAGGGGGCCTCGTTCGGAATTACTCTTAGGTAGAATCCGTGGGTGCTTCCGAGTTCGCCGTCGGAAGCTGTCACCTCGATATTGAGCGTGTAGGACATGTCCGGATCCAGTCCGTTCGTTGTGGAGATCCATTCCAGGAGGCCTGTATCGGGATCGATCTTCATTCCAGAATCGGGATTTGTTTTTACCGAGTATCTGATGACATCGTCTTTGTCGATGTCGACGGCTTTCATCCGGAACCGGTAGTGGATCCCCTCATCTATCTTGGAGTTCATCGGAAAGTCCACCCATTCGGGCGGATCGTTGATATCGATGACCTCCAAGGTCGTGTTGATGCTGTCGGTCATCCCCCTCTTATCATACACTGTGATGTTCAAGAAATACGATCCGACGTCATTGTTTTCCGGATCTCCCGTGATCACTCCAGTGACGTTGTCGATCGACAGGAAGCCGGCGTTCGTGATCATCGTCCACTCGAAGATATTGATATCGTCCACGTCCCTTGCATTCATCTGGACATAGTAATTTTCCCCTTGAAGAACTGTAGAATACGGTATGGTCTGGATAACCGGCGGATCGTTCACGTCGAAAACCTGAAGCGTGAAGACCGTCCAATTGATACCCCCGTTCCCATCGTCAACTGAGATGTTGAGATCGTATGATCCCACATCGTTGTTTTCCGGCGTTCCATTCAGGATCCCGCTGCAGCAGTCAAACTGAAGCCAATCAGCCAGTGGATTGTAGATGGACCATAGAGTGGAACCGCATCCCTCGTCCGAGCACTGGTAATCAACGAAATACTCCTCGTCCTCCAGGGCCTCCATCACATTTTCCGTCATTATACATGGGTGAACATTGACCACTTCCAGGGTAAAATTCACGTGATCGATGTGGTATGAATCGTCGCTAGCGCTGATGTTAACCCAGAAAACCTCGATCATGGAATTATCCGGTGTGCCGAAGATCTTCCTTGAGCCTTCATCCCAATTCATCCAATATGCGCTGGACCTGAATGTCCATGTCGAGAAAGGATTGTATCCCGCATTGTGGAATATAACCTCCAGCTCCTCGTCCTCGTCGATTTCCATGTTGTCGTATACTGGCATGATCAGGACCGGTGTGTTCACCTGAACTACGGTTTTTTTAGACGCGTCCATCCTGGATTCTATCGTTATATTCTCAAGGTATTCAATTGACGGAGGAACCAGAAAGCTTCCCCTGTACACTCCGGTGTTGATGTCGGTCTCCGGAAGGGAGATGACGATCGGTATCGTAATCGTCGAGGTTGATGTGATGTTGACGGTCGCCGCTCCCCTATAGGTGGCGTTGTTATCCAGACCAAGGAGCTCCATGTAAATCGTTTCCCCGATGTCTATCATGTCGATCTCCTCAAGGTACGACGGATCGGAATATGCCTTGACCGAGTAAACCTCCAGGGGTTCCGGTTTCTCTATTGAGAAAGAGGTAACGAACACGTCAAAGTCGCCGTTGTGAGTGGTGTCATAGGACCCGCTGGTAACCGGATAATTTGGCCTGCCCTGGTTGGTTCTACCGGTGAAATAGATGACGTTC
>JBLIRG010000034.1:0-34489 GCA_049472195.1 Thermoplasmatota archaeon | reverse complement strand
AACTGCCCATCAATACGCTCCGCTTCATTGATGGACATGAAGAAATGGTGCAGGGGAAGGGATTCGAACCCTCGAACCACTAAGGATTGGACCCTGAATCCAACGCCGTTGACCAGGCTAAGCTACCCCTGCATGTGTTTGCGTTTGCACAGGGGAAGTTAGCAGGTCAACGGGGATCGGGTTGGGACCGAAGGTCGTAACCCAAGCTAAATCCTGAAAGGATCTGGCGTAATTGACCAGGCTAAGCTACCCCTGTGATTTCCTCGAAGATATCTCCGAAGCTGATCGACATCATCCATCCCGTATAAAAATCTCACCCAATCCCCAACTGATATTGTCAGTATCGATTTTCAAATAACAATGAACAAACGGATATCAATTCAGAGGTCTCGCCCCATGGAGATCGAGATCCATGGAAAACACGGTCCCGTGATCCATCCATCTCTCCCGGATGATCTCCTCAGAATCCTCGGCCGTGGTGACGAGGGAAAATGCGGAATTCCCGAGCATCACCATGGAACCCGGAGATATATCGTCTATTTCCGACAGCGCCCGTTTTATCTTGTAATTCATGAACCCCGATCCGTCCGCAAACTTCCTGGACTCAGATACGAACCTGTTTATCGAAGGAGCCAGCAGCAGATCCTTCAGACAGCCTGCACCGATCTTGTTGATGGTATTCCTTCTGAGAGGATTGGTGAGCATCGTGATCCTGTCAAGGGGATCGCCGAGTATGACAAGGACGATCCTGGGAGGTTTATCCACACCCGAGGGGATCGTGTGGATCTCACCGAAAGGAGGAACCCCGGGGGAGAGCCTCATGGTAATACCCCCCCTCGCCAGGGCAACGATATCTCCGATACCGCCCCCGGTCATGATATCGATCCTATGGGCGGCGTATATGCAGTCGGCATAGGATATCAATCCCACATCGTCCGATGCCCGGGAGTTCTTGAGCATATCCGAAGGGGTCTTGACAATTCCCCCCCAGTTCATCATGCCGGATGCCCTGACCGGCACTGCAATATCATGGCCGGAGGCTTTTTTTGAATCCGTTATCCTAGGTTTTGACGAGTAACGCTTCTTGATGGGGCGAAGCTTCATCTCATTCTTCTTCATGGAGAAGAACCTCTCCTGCTGGGCTCTGAATCGAAGCTTCCTATCCCAGGAAGGCATCTTGGAGTACAGGGCCTCCCATACCGATATCGATGTGGCCAGTATGCCCGCGCTCGACATCGAGAAGCCCTGGCTGACGGGCAGCTGGATCCTGACTCGCAGGTTGGATTCCCATCCCGATCCCTTTCCCGGAAGCAGATATTCCAGAACCATCCTGTATATGTCCTCGTCCACGAGAAATTCTTCAACCCCGGACGCATCGATATCCACTTTCAGCGGATCCCTGGATCCCGTATCCTCGGGTGTTTTCAGTGTATTCATCACCATGACGCCGAGGCTGAGGTTCATTCCTGCCCCCCGGATACCCGTTCTCATCATGTGATCCGTCTGATCATGTATCGAGAAGAAACCATCGATATGTCCGGGACAGAATGCGTTACCGATCAGAACCATCTCTATTTTCCCCTGGCATCATGAAGAAGTTCTATTGTTTTTTCCACAATGAACCTGGCGATCAGATCCTTCCTCCCCTCCAGTTCGAATGCCTCCTTGGAAGGAGTGATCACCATCACCCTGTTTCGGTCCTCGGAAACATCTTTCAGATCATTTGCAACTATGAGGTCCATCGAAACTTCTTTCAATCTCTTGTACGCCCTCTTGATCAACTCCTTCCTGTTCCCAACGCTCTCGGCCTTGTATCCAATCAATCTCGATTCGGGATAGAGTTTGCGGAATCGCGATATCACCTTAGGGGTTGGAACGAGATCAAGCGTCAGTCCTCCCTTTTGCGAACTGATCTTGCCTTCCCTTTTCTCCAGTGTGAAATCGGATATCCCGGCAGCGAAATATGCCGCATCGGGAACTCCCCATTCGTTCTGCAGGAGTTCTATCTTCCCGATGAGATCCGATGTGTCGGAAAAGGAGACGCTGTCCAGATACACCGGAATATCCCGAACGTTCTCTCCTGCGAGTATTCGCACATCCGCGCCGTGATAGTATGCCTCAAGACCTATTGCGGTCCCTGTCCTGCCGGTTGCCCTGTTCGTTATAAACCTCATATCATCGATGTACTCGCGGGTGGCCCCTGTTACGACAAGGATCTTTCTGCCCTTCATCTCTCCGCCGCTGAGACCTCTGATACACCTATCGACTATCTCCTTAACGGGAGCCATCTTCGCCTTCTTCTCCTCGAACAGCGGATCGATGATTTCCAGACCCATGTTCCTAGCGGCATCGAGATTCACCTGGACGATCGGATGCAGATACATGGTATTGTGCATGGCAGGGACCAGAATGACCGGGATCCCCGTCCCGATCGCTGTGGTCGCAAACGTCGTGACCGGCGTGTCATCCACAGCCGTTACTATCTTGCCGAGGGTGTTTGCCGTACAGGGAGAGATAAGGTACAGGTCGGCCCTTCCCTCCACATCACCGCAAAGAGAGACATGTTCCACGGCACCCGTGAGCTCGGTGATGACAGGATTTCCGGTGGCGAATTCCATCGAATAGGGTCCGATGATCTTCGATCCCTCGGGGGACATGACCGTGTGGACATCCGCTCCGTTCCTGATCAGCTCCCGGGCCAGTTTGACGCATTCCACGGCAGCTATGGATCCGGTTATTCCCAGCACGATCTTCTTTCCCTTCAACCTGTCGGATCTGGTTCCCCTCAATTCCGCGGTTGGGTGCATGATACCTTATCATTGGATTACCTTAATAGATTTTCCAAGATATTCCACGAATCATATAATTAATGATCACGATAAGATGGATGTGATATCGTAATGGATACCTTAATACACCAAAAGACAGCTCAACCTACCGAAATTATCACAGGATAAATGGATCGTGGGGGGAAATCAGATGAGGAATAGGAAAGATTCCGCTATGGGCAAGATTCCGAGGATCACCGCATTATCGGCAGTTGTCATCCTGCTGGGCTCTCTGCTGACAATGATACCGGGAGTAATTGATGATGCCCGGGGAACTCAGTATGTGGGACCGAACTCGACCTATGAATCCATTCAGGATGCGATCGATGCGTCTTCTGGATTCGAAACCATCCATATCGAGGGAGGTACATACAACGAGACCGTAACCATCGATAAACCGGGAATAACCCTGAGCGCCAATGAGACCGATCCTGTCACCATAGTCGGACAGGATATATCCTACACATTGGTTATCCGGGAGAGCAATGCCACAATAGTCAATGTCGTTCTGGAATCGGGCGGTATGGATATCAGATCGAATGATACGACCGTAAAAAATATAACCATCCGGGGCGGGACGGATTCACCCGTAAATGCTGTCAACGTATCCGGATTGACGGTCAGCGGTTCGAGGTTCCTCTCAACCTCGGTCATCGCCCTGAATGTAACTGATTCGGACGGCATAATCGTCGATAATTCATATTTTGACAATGCGGCAAGAATGATACAGATCAACAACTGCAGCGGGGGATACATAAATGATACCAGCCTGATTTCCTCCCTCGGAGATTTCGGGATGAGGATATCCCGCTCGGATCACATATTAATTAACAATACAAATATCCCGGACGGTGCAGCCTCGTACGGATTGGTCATCAACAGATCATCCATGATCGAAATATCGAGTTCGGATCTGTCGATCGACGGATACGGCCACATGATAACTGACAGCGATAACGTCACAATAGATTCCGTCAACATCAATGTATACGCTGATCTCGTCCGCGGGATAGCGATCAATAACACCAGAGACATCCTTATAAAAAGTACGCTCGTGGATATCTCCGGCAGCGGTTCCATCGGTATCGATGTCACAGGATCAGATGGATTGACCGTAAATCGATCCGATTTCTACGAAAGGTCGGAAAAATCCATTGGAATCCAAATGGCCTCGACCGCAGATTCCATTGTCCTATCATCAGGATTTTACCTGAAATCGGACAATTCCTTCGGACTCGTGATGGAAGGGATCAACAGCGGTGCAGGATTTTCCGGGAACATCGTCCAGATATCAAGCAACCTGTCCATCGGTCTGGATATCAGGAGTGCCGTTGATTTTGTCTTAAAAGACAATGACTTTGAGGTCACCCAAACCCATTCCACGGGCGCTAGATTCAGCGCTAACACTTTAGATATCTCAAACAACACGATATCCGTAGACAGTGAATCCGGCGGAGGTTACATCATCGGATCCGATATTGTGGATATATTCGGGGAGGACATATCACTGAACGGGGATTTCAACATCGGGATAATGGCGATTTCCGATGAGATCGTGATCAATTCCACATATATCGAAATCGCCGGATCGATGTCCAATGGATTGATAATAACCGGAGACACGGGTGAAGCATCGATAGTGGATTCGGACATGATCATCAGCGGTATCGACTCCAACGGAATCATCTGCGATTCACCTGGATCCGAGATCGAGGTGATCGATCTGTCCCTGACATCATCTTCATCCTCCGATTCCCTCTTCATAAGGGATTCCAATCTAGCGCTTCACAAATCCGATGTCAGGTCACTGGGCCCGGCCGTTACGCTTCTGAACTGCAGCGATTCCATCGTTTCCCAATCCGTCATATCGGGTTCTCCGTCGATCTTCGCGATGGAAACGGAGCTGACCGTTCTGTCATCGAACCTTACGAGCGGGCAGTTCTCCATACAGGCATTCGACAGCAGTCTCATCGAATGCGTCAACTGCATCGTGAACAATGCCGAATCCACCTCCGGATCAATGATCTACGTCAAGAATGTCGTCAGCATACGGCTTCTTGACGTGTTCGGATCGCCGTATCAGGATGTCGATGTGAGGATAACCGACGGCGATCAGCCCATCTACGCATCCCAGCATTTCGGAGGATCCGATGGGACAACCGATGCAAATGGAATGATACCTCCCATGAGATATGTATACGGTTTCTATTCCGAGGGGACGATTCTGCACATAAACATCACTCTTCTCGAGGTTTACAAGAAGGGATCGGCAGATATCTGGAATGAGACCTACGAGGTCGAAACGGTGAGACCGGGTCTGCGGGTTTTCAGCTCGGATGATATCGACGCGCCGATGAAACCTCTCGGACTCTCGGTAACTCCGCAGAACACCTACGAGCGTCTGTTCCTCAAGTGGGATCCCAACACAGATGACACCACACACTACAGGATTTACAATTACTCTTTGATAGAACAGGAATGGCAGATGGCGGCAGTGATCGAGCATCCGAAGACATCCTGGACCAGCCCGGATCTCGGCCCCTCGGTTGAGATGCTTTACCGGATCACTGCCTGGGACGGGCTTTTCGAATCCGTCCCGTCCGATTACGTTTCCAACCAGACCTATGACCTGACACCGCCTGGGGCTCCCGCCGGATTGAGAATAATTTCCACGACAACGTCCAGCATCGAGATCGGATGGGAAGTGGACGATCCATCGGATTACGCCGGTTTCAGAATTGAGATCAACGGAACGCAGGGTCAGGGGTTCGTTACGGCGGCCTCAGTACCAGGGGATGCAAGATCAAAAGACATCACGGGATTATCCTGGGGAACGGAATACAGGTTCAGGATCATCGGATTCGATAATTCGAATAACTACTCTCCCTACTCCACGGAGATCGCCCACTCCACCGACAGGATTGTCTTCAGTATCACGGTGAATGCGTCGTATTCTATGGAGGGCCCGACTCCCGGAGAACGGGCATACAACGCCACCGTCAATCTGCTTGCATTCAACGGCACCGTTATCGGGACCGGAAGGACCGATGCGTTGGGTCACTACACCTTCTCCGACGTAGACATGGATACTTATCTGATGGCCATAATCCCCGCCGAAGAAGGGGAGATCGGACTCAGGTCGGGATATCTCCGGAATACGACGGATCCCTTCGAGTTGAACGTATCCGCTCCGGAGATCAAAATCGATGTTCTTCTTGATTATTACCAGATGCCCTCACAGGGGTATGTCACCGCGCATGTTTCCTACAAAGGTGGACCTATGGACGGTGTCGACGCCAGTGGATCATCCGTTCAGCTGATGAATGATAACGGGATACTGCTGAGAGAGATCGAGGCGGGATCTGCCGGAAACGCATACTTCGTCGTGGATAAACTCCCGTTGAGGGGGAGATTCCGCGTGGAGCCGCCCGACTACCTGACCGCAGAGGAGGGAGTGAAATCCGGCTACTTGACGACATTGACTAACTATTTCTACATCGATCAGGAGAGCCCGGACTACGGGACCATGGAGATAGTCCTGAATCACTATGCGTATATCCCTCCCCCACCCCCGCTGATGATCATCCAGGCGGAACCCAAGGGAACAATCATCAACCTGTCAACCCCGATAGTTATCGATTTCGATCAACCGGTGGAGACCATTACGGTAGAACAGGCTTTCATATCGACGCCGCAGCTGAAGGATAGATCGTTCCACTGGAATTCCGCAAATACAACCCTTACGGTCCGTCACGGAGGGCTTATTCCGGATACAACATACACTATCGAGATCACTGGGACCGCAAGATCATCGGCCGGAACGTCGTTCCCGGATAATTATACCGAAAACAGCTGGGAGTTCAAAACCGCACCTGAAATCATACCGGATGACGGAAACGGCGGCGGGATCTCCAGGGAAATGATCATCATAATAATTATCGTGGGGATCGTCCTGTTCATAATCGTCCTCTTCGTGATACTGGGAAGATCCGGAAACAGGGAGGAGGGAATGGAGAGTGAGTACCCTGAGGAAGAATATTATGATGATTACTATGATGAAATGGACGATTTTCCCGAAGAGGAGTTCGCCGATGAGGAGTACCTGGAGGACGAATATCCGGAAGACGAATATCCGGAAGACGAATTCGAGGAGGATGAGTTCCCGGAGGATGAGGAAATCGATGAGGAGATGGTGGAGGACCTGATCCCCGATGAGGAGATGATCGAGGAAGAACCGATGACGGCCGAAGAACTCCTTGATGAGGAATATATGTATGAGGACCTGGAACCCGAGGAACCGACTCCGGTTTCGGTGCAGGATGATAACAAGCTCGGGGAATCCGAACAGGGAGAGGATGAATCGGCGAAATCCCTGGATATGATGGAGGAGGATCTTTCGGAAAAAGAGCCTGATCTTGAGACTTCGAAACCCAAGAAAAGGGCAAAGAAGAAGACCAGGAAGAAGATGAAGAGGCACTAGATTATCTCTTCAGGTTCACTATCCTCAGGGATTCCAGATATGCCACGAACTTGGCCAGCCGTGGATAGATCGGCTTGACCTTGTCACCGAACCTCTTTCCAAGCATCGATCCTATCTGTCTGATATCCCTCCTGTTGTTTATCAGATCCCATACGGCCCACCCGTACTCATCGAGCCTGATCCTCCGTCTGGTCTTCAACCTCAGGAAATCAGCTATCCTCTCCCCCCTTTTGGTATTATATATTGGTATCAGAAGAAAATCCCCGTCCCGTCCTATCCCTTTCCTCCTCAGGGGCACCAGGTCGAGTATGTTTATGATGTCGGGATCCCTTTTTACGGCTTCCTCTATCAGGGGAGTCCTGTCCTCCTCGTCCACCTTCATCTTCCGATCGTCTATGGCGGTTCGTATCACCTGATATCGATCCTTCACCAGATCCGCGTCGGACTTTCTCCACCAGGGACCCTTTTTATCATTATCCTCTTCCGGAATGCCATTTTCTTTTTTCCCGGAGGGAGGCAGCGGTCTCTTCTTCTTCGCCATGTCCTTACCCTGCTGTGGGATCACTTCTTGAATATATTCTTGATGACAGTCCAGTATTGACCGTAGGTCAGATCGGATATGTCATCACGTATGACCATGTAAACGATAAGAACCATCACGAAGAGAAGGGCAAGAATACCCGGTATCATGCTGGGCGAGGTGAACAGCGCCAGATTCACATTGCCGATTATGAATCCGGCGACGATCACTCCGAATATGGCTTCCCCCGCAACCAGGCCCGCGGCAAAGAGAAGTCCCGTATTGAAGGTCCTCTCCTTTGCATCGGCGATCTTCTTCTTCTTCTCATCCACGGAAAGTCCGAGTGCATCGAAGAGCCTGACCTTGCTGGCCACTATCTTCTCTGATATCAATCCCAGAAGTCCGCCGATGAAAATCGGAGTTGTGAGTGTGAAAGGCAGATAGATCCCTATGGCCACCGCCATCACGGGAAGTTTAAGCAGGATCAAAACGATGGCAATGGCAACTCCTATCCCCACCATGATTATATTGAACTGCTGATCGAAGATCGCCTTCACTGTTGATCCCATTATAACCGCCTGCGGTGAAGGGAGCTGGGGTGATCCGATCCCGTATGCCGAGGCGAGAAGAGCAACGACGAACGGTATTGCCAGTGCACCGAAGAAAACACCGATGAAACGGCCCTGCTGTATTTTCAGGGGAGTTGCTCCCAGGATCTGGGCGGTCTTCAGCTCCTGCATGGAATCTCCCGCAATGGCAGCTGAACAGCATACGACCGCCGCAACCAGAATGGTGGCGGTCATTCCCACGTTCTTACCAAGATCTGATACGGGAGTGATGCTCAGAAGAAGAAGCAGTCCGGCCGTCACGACAAGCGTGGATATCGTGACCGAGGATATCGGATTGTTTGAAGAGCCCACGATACCGGCCAGATATCCGGCGACCGCGGTGAAGAAGAAGGTTGCGACGATCATAACCGCAGCCAGTATTACGGCCGTCTGTATCTCACCAGTCACGAACGAATATATCACCACGACAACAAGGGCCAGGACTACGAGATAGACGAAATTAACCTTGAAATCCCTTTCTGTCCTGATCACGGCGGGAGCGGGGCCAGAGGATTTCTTTCCCCCGCCAATGGTCTCCTTCATGGATTTCTTCAGCGCGGGCCACTGCTTGATCAGGGTATATATCCCGCCAGTGAGGACAGCACCGATCCCCACCCACTTCGTCTCGTCGAACCACAGCTGATATACAGCTCCTATCTTGTCCACGGGATTATCCTGAAAATCAACGGTGGGCCATCCCTTGACGAGACCTATGATGGGAATGAGAATGACCCATCCGATTATGCCTCCGGAGAAGACGATCAATGATATCTTGAAGCCGATGATATACCCGACCCCGAGAAGGGCGGGTGATACGTTGACGCCGCCGAACAACCTGAGCCTCTTGGTCCCCACTACCTTTTCAATCGTATCCTTGTATAATGCCAGACCGGAGCCAGAGGCCATTTTCATCGCGCCCCCGATTCCGGCGGCCATGAGTATGTACCATATTCCCCTGCCTCCCTTTTCCATCGTTTTGAGAACCTCGGCCGCGGCGACTCCCTCCGGGTATGGAAGGTCAAGGTCCTCGATGAACACCTTCCTCAGCGGGATCGTGAAAAGAATTCCGAAAAGGCCGCCTACAAGCGCAATGAGGATTATCACGATCATATGCTCGAAATCGAACATATTCGACCATCCCGCCTCACCTCCGGTCATGTCATTGATCACTATCAGGGCGGGAAACGTGAATATGATGCCGGCGGCAAGCGCCTCACCTGCAACCCCGACGTTCTTGGACATGTTGATCTCCAGGATCGATCCCTTGAACGGTTTGAGTATGGCCAACGCAAATACGAGGGAGGGAATAGTTGCCGAGACGGTCATGCCCACGAAAAGCCCGAGATAAGCATTGGCAGCCCCCATTACGATGGTTATTATTACACCGACAAGGATGGATTTGAACGTGAACTCGGGGATGTTCTGATCTGCACTTATGTAGGGCTGGAAATCTTCATCCATAATATCAACCCCTCAACTTTCCTCCGCCAGGTCGTAGTACTCCACGTCTATCTTGATTTCGTACTCGTTTCCCGTATCCTCCGGCGTTATCGGCCACAAACCTATACCCAGCCTGGCCTCGTAATCCCCTATGGAATCCAGTGTGACCTCGACCATCCAGTTGCCGGAATCCATCAACCTGTCAAGCTCCTCTTCATCAAGGGAAACCTCTGCTGTTATCTCTCCTGTCCCCCCGTTTGCGGCCCTATCGTTCCTCCCGGTGGCGCTGGCAACGGATGCTCCCGTGGTGTTGAAGATCTCGACGCTGAACTGATCGGGCTGGTTCTGATACATCCTGACCCTCTGAATGTCCGCCTCATCCTGCCATGTAACCGTGGCCGTGATGTTCTTGATCGCCCGCTCGCTTCCGTCGATCTCGTGGGAATCGGTCTGCCCCGCACCGGTCATAAGACTGCTTGATGAAAACGATTCAATTTTCGTCTCCATCTTATCGAACCATCTGTTTGCAATATTATCAACCGCTCCGGAGGCGCTTTCGTTGGATCCGAGGGCGAACGCGGATAAGAGCATGGCTGCCACTACAATGATGCCAGTTACGAGAACCACTCTATCGTGCTTGTTCATTGGACCACCGCTCCGGAATAAAAGGGAGGGGAAAAAACCCTACGGGTTCCGGTATATGTGGATTTACCTTATAAATTTGGTTATTCCACATTTGTAAGTTAAATTATCGATCTCAGCCGGGAAGAAAATGGCAGTGGTGCTATCATACAGATCACGGAGATCCTAAACAGATCGGAATGATCATACCGCGGATTATTCTTCCATCTCCATATCCACATCGGAATATTCGACCGATTCGGATTTCTCCAACGCCTCACGGTTCTTTCTGGTCAATACAACCGCGATGACCACCACGATTATCACCACCGCAGCAACGGCTATGATCACGGGAATGAGCCATCCGGAGGGACCACCGCCATCACCGCCGCCTTCCGCTTCGAGCAGGTCCACAGTCCATGTCCTTTCAGGTATGGCCGAGATCTCACCGGGTATGCCGATGGTAAGTGAAATGACCATCTGTCCCGTGGTATTGGGAGCGTTGAATATGATCTCCCAGGACCCATCCTCAGAAACGGTATCTGTGTATGTCAGGGTATTTCCCACTCCATCGATGGTGATTTTTACCTCATATCCCGTTGAATTCTCCATCAGTCCGTTGAACCTGACCTCCTGACCAGGTCTGTATCCGTCCCTGGGATCGGGATTGATCGAGAAGCTTACCTCGGTGTGATCGAAATCATAATGCGATCCGGTCTTGAACGCCAGAATATAGGCGGAGTTGAGAGCCTCACCTCCGTTTCCGTATGAACCGGCAGGGAGGGTCAGCATATAATCCATGTTGGATCTGAGGAAAAGATCCATCCTTGCTTCGGCGTCCGTGAACCAGGTGAATTTTATGGATATCGGTTCCGGTTGGATGAAAAGCGATGCTTCCACTGATGAGCTCAAGACATCTACTCCGAAGGATAGAACGATCCTGAGATCGATCCCGGCATCCTGGAGTTTTGAATAATCCGGACTCTCAAGAGATACGACCACAGCCGGATTTCTGACCTTGAATCTGGTCTCCTTTCCAACAGGACAAGCATGACTGCCGTCGGTGAACCGAAGTTCCGGGGAGGTCCTGACGATGTACTCATCCCCTTCGACCAGAGGATAGGTCGGTTGAAAGACAACAGACCGGTTACCGGGAAGGATCTGGTACTCACCGCTCAGGGGAGCGTTGCTCCCGTCGGGGTGCACCGTAAGATATTTTGAGAAACCGTCCTCGGGCTCGGTCAGAGGTTTCGTAAATTTGAAAGTGATATTGGTCCCGGGCGATACATCAACTTCCCCGTCATAGGGACTGACTTCATACCAACCAGTGAGGGGGATCAGCGAGATCACATCGACATCCACCACAGTGCCTGCATCTATCGTCAGGTTCATCCCGTAACTCTCATATCCCAGATGATTGGCCTGGATGATCAGCTCTGAGGTCATCGCTTCGGTCGACATGTCCACGGAGATGTTGAATCCTCCCGAGGAATTGGTCTCGGCGCCGAACCCGCCAAACTCCACAAGAAGACCTTCGAAAGGCCTGCCCTCAAGGAGGGCCTCTCCCGCTATGAAAGATGGGGGAAGAACCGGTGTTTCGAAATCGAATGTGAGATCCCTCCAGAGAATCATACTCCCATCTGGATCCTCCAGGATCCCTCTTACGATGAGAACGAAGGTCCTCTCCATGGGCAGGGATCCCACCGGTTTGACCGTGTAGTTGAAATTATCTCCGATAGTGATCGGAAGGAGTGGTATCTCCTCCGACCGGGACCCTTCATCATCGGTCACCCATATTGATACCTCAAGGGTTTCCCGATTTATTTCACCGGGCATGGTCAGGTTGAAGTTCGTCATGGGATCGACGATGCGTCCCGAGATGATCCTGGTTGGAGTTACCATGACCGGGAGTTCATCCTCGGTCAGCATAATGTTCAGGAAAACGGTCTTTCCCTCATCGACGAATACCTGATCCATCACCTGGTCATGGTGAAGTGCTCCTGCGGTTAACGTTACTTTTCCAATCCTCGTCCGCTCGAACCGAACTCTGCCGGATTCGTCTGTGGTCATGTTCATTCCGGAACCCTCGATCGCAACCCAGGCTCCGGCAACCGGCCCCTGCCCGGAGGACACGGTGACATTCAGCGACCCCCAGGCCATCCGGTCCAAGGTTATCGTTCCCAGGTCGAGATCCATTCCCTTTTCAACATCTACATCCTCCACGAGCAGACCCTCATAGAGATAACTTTCATCTATCCGCAGAGAATGATCTCCTGATGGGACGGCTTCGAAAAGGAAGAATCCCGTTTCGTTTGATCGTGTTTCCACGTCCTTAATTCTCATATTCACATCTGGAATCCCCCTGCTGTCAACGCCATCCACGATCCTGCCCGCAACCGTTCCCGGCCTGAGCTCGGTCCTGAATTCGAATTCCATTGTCCTCCAAAGAGGTCGGCCTCCAAGCTCGTTTTCCAGACCCGTGTCGAGTCGAACTCCGTATGTCGTATTGTATTCGAGATCTTCATCGGGATCCAGATCGGCCTTCATTCCAAGAGAGTGCGATCTCGCGGTGAAATTGATCGATTCATCGGTATCGACCCTGAATATCCGGTAATTATCGTCATTCTCGGTGGTATCGGTGTCCATGATCTGGTTGAAATTTATGGTAATATTTCGAGACACCGGGACATCTGTATCCCCGTCGGCTGGTGTGGTGGCGAACGGCCATTGTTTCTCCTTCAAGTAGAAAACGGCATCTGTTACAATCCCTTCCTCCACAACCGCCCAGTTGATATCATTCGAGTTCACCAGTGACAGGAAATTCTTAATGGAACCAGATACGGTAGTATTGACGGCCAGAAGCGATTGATACAGTACCTGCCCGTTCCCATCAGTGCCGTTGGCCGTCGGAAATGGAATGGAGGGATATCCGTTTCCCTGATCCACGTCCACCCTCACACCCTCAAGAGGTTCGCCGCTAGATTTGTTCAGTATGGTAACCCTAAGATCACCGATGGGAGCCGGCGTTACCTCCAGTTCCCCGAGGGGAACAACCTGGGATGTCGATGAATTGATCGATTCCTCGAATGGATAGAAATCCCTAACCACCTCAAGGTAATATGTCCTGAATATTCTGACCTCATACGGGGAAAGGTGAACCGGGTCCGAATCAACGATTATGTTGAAAACACCCAGCGCCATGGTCGATCCGTTGAAATACCTGCGGATAGGCGGTTCGGTCGTATTGTCCAATGTAGATATCTCCACTTTTATACCTGTAGTTCCGTTAACAACGGTACCCTGAATATAAGCATCAGCCGGACCCATTAATCCGTCTGATTCCAGGCATAACGGTCCGAGCAGGCCATTTAACATTGATCCCATCAGCGCCGTAATTATGACAGCTGACAAGATTCTGATCTTCACGGAATCGCGCATGTCATCTTCCTCCGTTTGAACCGGTTTTATTTGAAATTGATGATAATAAATAAAAAAAAGGGGCCCCTTGGGACCCCTCACACATCTCCTGCAGGGAAGATCAGTCCTCCTCCTCTTCCTCCTCGATCTCATCCATTTCCTCGTCTTCCTCCTCCATCTCCAGATCGACCTCTTCCTCATCCTCGGCCTCAAATTCCTCGGAGATGTCCATATCCTCGTCATCCTCATCCTCAAGCTCCATCTGATCCATATCCGAGAAATCGTATCCGCACTCCGGACACTCCTCATCCTCTGGATCCAGCATGGCGCTGCATTTCGGACACTTGTAGGCCTCTTCCTCGAATTCCGCCCCGCAGTTCGGACATACCGTATCGTCAGCGCTCACGATGTTGTGGCATTCCGGACATTCGAACTCCTCACGTATCTCCTCTTCTTCCTGCCTGTTCTTGTTCTGGACATACATGAATACGGCAAATACGATGACGAAGAGTATAATGATCACCACGACGACGATCAAAATTATCGTGATAGGATTGATTTCTCCCAGATCGCCTCCATCCTCGGTGATCAAAATGTAGTTCGAGTACTCGTTGAGAAGGTTCCCTTTCATATCGGTGACCTCCACCTTGACCTCGTAATTTCCTTTGGCGTAATCCGAAAGGTCAAGTGGCACCTGCTTGTTCTCCTCGAGCGGGGTCATGTTGACGGATACCAGTTCCTTGAAAGCTCCCTGAGATCCCTGTGATCTGATGGAAATAGCAACATTGATGTTGTAACCCGAGGGATTGTTCATTGTCAGGGTCGTGATCCCTCTTTTCATCTCTGATGGTATCGTTGTCGGATACAGCCATGATATCTGCCAGGATCCGGTGGTTATACTTATCTCGAAATCCTCCCGGAGCCATGCCGAAAGTTCCCTGTCATTGTCATCGTACCCGTTTTCGCCGTACCTGCCCATCGGGAGCCTGATCAGATATTCCGTGAGAGGATCAAAGGGATCATGCTCGATCTCCAATGCCTGGTTTCCCGCTGTCCACTGGAAGGTCAGGTTCAACGGTTTGTAATCGGATGCCCTGACAACCTCTATGGCCTCCTCGACACGCAGGGTTTTTATCGGGTACGGGGAGAAATAGATGTTGAGCTTCTCATCCTGTGTCACATTGTCAATATTTTCATCCGATGGAGACCTCAAAGAGACCGTTATCGGTTTGAACTCTGTCTTGAGCGGGATCAACTCGCCCATGATGAGTGCTTTGGACCCGTCAACGAATCTGAGTTCCTTGTACAGCTCGTCATCCGGGAAATGGGATACGTTCAGGACATACTCCATATCATACTGAAGCGGGTCCACCGGCTTCACCTGAACTGTGTTTCCCGTCCCCGTAATATTCACGGTCACGGGTACCGGGAGAGCGCCTTTTATCAACAGTGTGAAATTTCTAGCGAAACCAGGGGTCTCAGCCGGCATCAAGGTCCGGTTGAACCTCAGTGTGATCGTCTGATCAACCGGCATCAATCCGTTATCGTCCTTCACATAATCGTAGGAGAACCAACCGGAAAGTCTGAACAGTTCTATTTGGGTTCCGTTGATGGAACCACCCGCGTTCAATGTCTGGTTCCTTCGGGTTTCCCTAGTGAGTCCGACATCGGTTCCATCGGCCTCGATCGTCACCGGGAAATACTGGGGCCTGTACATCTTTACATCCAACATAAAAACCCCGTTGAAATCCGTAACACCCGTAGCCAGGACCTCTCCACCGGACAGAACCCTGATCGGTATTCCCGCGACACCGACGTTCATGGCTTCAACCCTGCCCGAGACTCCGGCCGACCTCAGGGTTTCGGTGGTGAACCGAATTACCAGATCCTTCCAAAGGGGATTTGTCCCGGACATGGTAGCTACCTCATCGGATATCCAAAGGGTGTAATCCGTCCCGTATTTGAGATCGCTTCCCGGAGTGACTATCCACCTCTTGAGATTTGGTACTTCCCCGATCATGTCGCTTTCTATCGAAACCTGTATGCTTGCGGAGGACGGATCGATTATCTTTATGTTATCCGTGCCCATGGTTTCGGGATTCATGTCCGAGTTGAATTTCAAGTGGAATGTCGAATCCACCAGTACCCCTATGGAGTTGTCGACGAGGATCTCGCCCGCGGTGAATGTCTCAACGACAACCGGCAGGTCCTCCTCGGTCATGGTCACGTTGATCTCAATATCATCGAACTCGGTTTCAAGATGTACGGTTTTGTCCAGGTAGTGAAGGGCTTTTAAGACGAACTGAGTGGTGGTGTTGGCAAGAACGTCTGCGCCCTCGGATTCGTTGAAGAATACCTCTCCGGCATCATTTCCCGCCTTGACAACATCGGTAACGGTATGGGTGGCTGTCACACCGGGAATCGGATTGCCGTCCTCATCCCTCACGTTCATCACGATGTCAACGGTCGGTTTCTTGTAAACCATAAGTCCAGTTATCTCCTTCTCCGTATCCCTGTCAACGAAAACCTCGACGTCCTTGTCACCAACGTACAGATATTCGTCCTGTGTTTTGATCGTGGGACCGATCACCGATAGTTTGTAAATGAAATTGTCATTAAGGGCGTTGAACCTGAACGTTCCGTTATCCAGATCTTTGGTAATCGTGGTGATCCCTTCAAGGATTATGGAAGTACCTTCGGGAGCGGGATCGTCCGTACCGTCAATTTTCACTGTACCAAAGATATTCCCGGGAGGCAGGATCGTCGTGAACTGTGATTCGAATCGCCTCCATAGCGTCTCGTTTCCGGTCTTGTTCTTGACCCTGGCATCGACAACAACCTTGTACGTGGAATTGAAATCGAGATCCTGCTGGAGGTTCAGGGTGACCCTGGTGTTCTGTTCGTTCCATGTGTATACCACGGGTATGTGGACCTCATCGATATCCTCCAGCCATAGAGAGGAATCGGATACGGATGAGGGATCCATTTCCTCGTGGAACTCGACCCATATATTGGTTTTATCCTTTTTTACATAAGGATAGCTATCCGTCCCGTCAAGGGGAAGGTTTCCTGCAACCAGAGGATCCTCGATCATGGTGTATGTGTGGTCCGTTTGAACGTTCTCCCGAAGTTCGAATGTTTCATATGTATTGAAATCAACCATGTGAAAATGCTCTTTGTTGAATTGTACAAGTACCTGATTGTTCGTATCGAGACCGAGCTGCATTCTTTCAAAGAGGGCATTTCCGTTCTCATCCGTTGCGTTTTGAGATATCAGCGTATTATGCAGAGGATGGTTGGGGAATGAGAAAGAGACGTTCTCCAGAGGTTCATTCGAGGATCCGTTAAGAATGGTGAAATTCAAATCACCAAAAACCCCTGGAGTGTACTCCAGAACATATTGGGTTCCCTCTCCAATTAACAGAACCCTGTCCGCCCCGCCCGCATACCATTCGGAAGGCGGGATTATCGAAAGCCTGCCGTTGCTGGACTCGTTCCAACCGTACCAATCCGTAAATATGATATCTATCGGCGCAGCCTGGTTCTGGGGATCCGCATCGATGTCCACCTCGATACTGAATTCCCATATCGTTTCGTTCAACCATACATGAGGCCAAGTTGTCGTTTGCGTATTCGGGGGAGGGGCCCCGTCAGTGGTTACCGCACTGATCTCGAAATCCATTTCGTGATCAGTTGCGTAATATGTCTTGTTGGTCAGGTTCCCAACGGTTCCAGAAAAAAATCTAGGTCGGGCCCTTGTCGGAGCGGCCTCTGCACCAAGTTCATCATAATCGGAAACTGTCATCCCCGCCGCAGCGAAAACCGTGCATACCATGATAAATGCCAAAGCAAACGGTATTACCTTCCCTGATCTTAACATCCATTTCACCTTCCAATTTCGTAATTCGAATCAGTTACATCCTATTATTTTCCTAATTGAACAGAGGATTATCCTATCCCCATGATAAAACCGCACTTGATCTCGATCATATATATCATTTTCTCTGTTATTACTGATATAAGTATCCCTAAAGGACGAAAGTTGTCGTAAATATCATGTAAAAACCGGTTCCTTCAGGAATAAATTCAAATATATTTGAATATATTCATATTCCATGGAACATTACGATTTCAGTCCGGGAAAAGAAGATCTGATCGGCAAGACGGATACCCGGTTGAGACTGATGCATGCCATGAAGGATCCCAAGAGGAAGGTCATCCTTGAAAAACTCTATTCCGGTCCTTCCGGAGGTATCACTTTCAAGAAACTGAGAGAATTGACCGGCATCAAACCAACCACTCTGGCATATCACCTGAAAGTCCTTGAAGAGAACGGTCTGCTTTCAAAATCCTTCAGATCCGTCGAGGGGAGGCGCGACTATTCGTATTACACGATCAGCGATAAGGGAAGAGACATGATCAGAATATCCGAGAAGATGGCGGATGTCGGAAGGAAAAGAAGGATCCTTGCCACAGAGGAAGCGGCTCCAATGCCGGAGATCATCGAGATCATTCCCGAGAAGTTTGCACCGAGAGGTCTCAAACTGAACAAGATTTGATGGTGTTCGTCATGGGCAGAAAGGTAAAGAAGAAAAGCGAACCCGGATTCTTCAGGATCGTGAGGAGCCAGGATCACAAGAGCCATTATGTGATCGGGGTAATTCCACAGATAACGGAGGATGATATAAGGCTCCACATGTACAATGAAATAATCGAGGGGGGCGATGGGCCTTATTACGTATCAACAACCCAGATCATCCTTCCGAGATCGGCCGCTTCGCGTGTTGCCGATTCGCTTTCAAGAGCCCTGAAAAGCGAGGGGAAGATGAAAGCTGTTGAAACCACTGCAGTACCACTGGATGTCATCATGACTGTGGACAAGGACAGATTAGATAAGGAAAGGAAGGAAAAGTCGGGAAAGAAGAAGGTTCAGAAGATAAGAATCAAATGATATCAACTCGCTATCGACTTTTCAACAGCATTTCTGATAGTGTTGATATCGGCCGGTTTCTCAAGAAAATTCTTGATCCCGATCCTCTTGACGGAATCCTTCACGGATTCATCTGCGGTAAGGAAAAGAATTCTCTGACCGGGATTCATCTTGAGAATCTCCTCTGCCAGGACGGTCCCCGGCATGATTGGCATTCGATGGTCGATTATCAGAAGGTCCGGCTTCTTGGAAAGATCGGTATATTTGTTCAGTGCGAGCTCTCCGTTCATGGATTGGGCTATCACGCTGTGTCCCATATCCTCCAGAATAATGGAAAGCAGCTGCTGAATGGTTGGTTCATCATCAACTATCATTATTTCCGCCAAAAAACCCCACCTATTATCTCGGCATGATAAATATGGGATATCCCTTTAAATATCTTCCGTAATCAGGATCATTCATTCGAAATGATCGAAATATATCATATGGGAAATGTTGAACCGAATTTTCGAATTCGTGAAGATCGGAATGCGCATATTCCATAATTGCTCCCTGCAAACGAATAATCGATTCGTTCGTAATTCCATGATCGTCAATTTCCGGTTGGACATCGTCAAAGGGATGACATCTCCTTGGTCATATCCTTCCGGACTCTGGCGACCTCCTTGTTGAACTTCTCCGTTGGTACCCTGGGAAGTTTCGATATGGCCACCTTCGATTTCGTGCTCCGGAGCTTTTCAATTGGAACACCACGGTCGCAGGCCGATTTCGCCAGTTTGTTGAACTGAAGTATTGTCTTTAGCATTTCCACCTGTTTCGATTCGGGGCAGAACGAATCCACTTCATGGAATGCATTCTGCTGAAGGAAATCCTCCCTGAGCATCCTGGTCGTTTCGAGGATGGCCTGCTGGGTAGGCGGAAGAGCGTCAGGCCCTACCAGCTGTATGATCTCCTGAAGCTCTGCCTCCTGCTGGAGCAGGGCCATTGCCTCGTTCCTCAGGTCAAGCCAGGCCGGATCGATGTTCTCCTTCCACCACGTTTCCACTTTGTCCAGGTATAGGGAATAGGATTTCAACCAGTTGATCGACGGAAAATGCCTTTTATCTGCGAGGGCCGCATCCAGCGCCCAGAATACCTTGACAATTCTAAGTGTGTTCTGGGTGACGGGCTCGGAGAAATCCCCGCCCGGAGGCGACACCGCACCGATAACCGATACCGAACCCTTCCTGGATTTGGTCCCGATGCACGTAACAAGTCCGGCCCTCTCGTAAAAATTCGCCAGCCTGCTTGAAAGATAGGCCGGATATCCCTCCTCCCCTGGCATCTCCTCCAGTCTTCCCGATATCTCCCTGAGAGCCTCTGCCCAACGGGAAGTGGAATCTGCCATCAGGGCCACGTTGTAACCCATATCCCTGAAATACTCTGCAATGGTGATTCCCGTATAGACCGATGCTTCTCTTGCGGCAACCGGCATGTTCGAGGTATTCGCGATCAAAACGGTCCTGGACATCAGAGGCTCATGTGTTCTGGGATCCTCCAGATGGGGAAACTCCCTGAGCACGTCGGTCATCTCGTTGCCCCTCTCTCCGCATCCGATATATACGATGATCTCGGAGTCCGACCACTTAGCCAGTTGATGCTGGGTCACCGTCTTTCCGGTACCGAACCCGCCCGGAATTGCGGCAGTACCTCCTTTGGCTATCGGAAAGAAGGTGTCCAGTATTCTCTGTCCGGTTACCAGCGGTATGGAAGGTTCCTTCTTTTTAACGAACGGTCTCGGAATCCGAACAGGCCACTTGTGGACCATTTTCATATTGACGAGTCCGGTGTTGTTCTTGAGCGTACAAACCGTGTCGTCTATCGTGTACTCCCCTTTCGGGACTATCGATTCTACGATGCCCTCCTGGTCCGGAGGGACCATAATGACGTGTTTCACGGTCTTTGTCTCCGCCACCCAACCGATCTCATCCCCTCCGTGGAGATGATCACCCTTTTCCGCCGTTGGATTGAATACCCATCTCCTGCTGTGATCCAGTGGTTTGACGTCCACGCCCCGGGAGATGAAATCACCGGTCTGCTCCATGATCGATTCCAACGGCCTCTGGATTCCGTCGTATATCATCGACATTATTCCCGGTCCGAGCTCCACCGATAGTGGTTCTCCGGTTATGACGACCTTTTCCCCGGGCTGAATGCCAGCAGTCTCCTCGTACACCTGAATTGTGGCGATATCTCCTTCCAGGCCGATGATCTCTCCTATCAGGCCCTCGTTACCCACGAGGACCACATCGTACATTCGCGCCCCTTCCATCTCCTTGGCCTTGACCACGGGTCCCGCTATCATTCCAATGATGCCTTCAGCTGCTGATCCGTTCATGATGCTCAAATGGACCGCCTCCAGATATGTTGATTGATCGGATAAATCAAAATCGGATGCCGTGCCAGTTCACAATGCGTCATTGATTACCCTCCGCGTTTTCCATCCCATCCATTCCTATCGCCCTTTTGATGAGGTCCCTGGCGATGGCATCCTCGCCTTCAACCGGCATTATGACCACGAGGGGCTTCATCTTCCCTTCCATTCTCCGTTCGAACAAGTCGGATCTGAGAGATTCTCCGCATTCAGGCGAGAGCATGATTATTTCCCTGTCCGAGGATGATTCTCTCCTGAACCAGTCCCTGAGCTCTGAAATGTCATCCCCTTTCTTCCATGACAGAATATCCCGGATGCCGGCAAGCGAGAGGCCCAGTGACATGCTCTCATCACATGCCGCGCAGATCCTTCCCGCATCCATTAAAATCCCTCCTGAAGGACGAGCAATCCCCTTGTCTTATCCTTGTTCCAACGGGAGAAAGCAGATCTGAATACCGTTCTCAGGTTCTTCATCTCCATCTCCCGGCTTACCAGGTACCTTATGGTCGGACCCACATTGGTCGAATAGGATGAAGACAGACCGACAGATCCGTCCAGAAGCATTCTGTCAAGTGCGGTCTCCATTCTGGTCACGCCCTTGTCGGCCTCATCCTTGAGATATCTTTCCAGATGGGTCCCGGACAGAACTGATACCGCATCCTTTACTGAGGAAGAATCAACCATCTGCTCCAGGGTTGGCAGACCTATGATGCCTCCACGGGTTTTCAGCATTCCCATGATCTTTTCCTTGTCAAGTCCCATTGCCTTTCCCTGGATTATCGCTGCGATATTGAATCGGTCGCTTATGATGTCTCCGAGTGCTCTTGCGCCTCTCCTGCAGTATCTCGGAAATGGACCGGTATCCAGGAAGTGCCCGATCACATGGGAATCTATGATCATATCAATTCTCTTGAGGGACTGTTCATCCTGACCAAGGGATTTCTTTATTTCGACCCCCAGTGGATGGTTCTCCAGGACCTCGAGGGCCTGTGGGATTCCGGGTGAGTTCAGAATCGAGATCTCAAGATCGGAATTCACGGTGCCCACCGGATACATGGGTTCGGTCCTTGTACCGATCATTCTGAGAAGCCTCTTAACCTCGTCTCCCTCGTATTTTCTTACGAAAGAGGAGACTATCGGCCTGACGGCCGCGGGAGTATCCTGGACCATGCTCGATGTGGATTGGTGCAGGGCTTTGATCAATGCCGAATCGATTTCCTGGAAGGATCGGATTTCATCGGATACTGCCATATCTCCGTGAAGGGATTTCACGATATCTGAAGGGGAATCCATGTCCAGAAGAGGTAGGACCTCCTCCTTGGTAACATACGGGTTGCCAATTGTGGATATGCGCGCATTATGGTACGAGAACTGACCCATCTGAATGAGACGTCTTATTCCAAATACGGCAGCTGCGCTGCCTACCGACGCGGCAGATGCCGCGACTGCGACCGTGCCTCCCGATATTCCGAACAGATCCACTGTCATTCCCTCATATTCTCCCCGAAGAGAGTCTTAGCGATTATCTCCCTCATCCTATCCTCATCCCTGGAAAGGATTCCGGCAAAGGTCATGTCAATAATCCTGTCCCCCGATTCGGACGAAGCTATGAAACCCCCGATCAGATCGTGCCCTTTGTACCTCTCTATCGTCGGAAGACCTGCACCCCCCTTCTCAATGATCCCTCCGATCCTGGCCCTATTTGATAGGACCTCTGCATCCCGTTCCCTCACAGGATAGATTATCATACCCTTTCCGAGGGTATTTGAGGCTTTTTCCAGTATCGGGACCAGGCATGAGCTCAGAGCCTCCCCCTCAAGTTCTCCCATCCTCCTCCTGACATCAGATATTGTGTCCCAAATAAGTTCCTCCTTGGCGGAAAGGATCGCCTGCCTCGATTTCCTCTTTCCATCGGAGATGTATATGTTCCTTAGATTTTCGGCTTCCCTCATCATGGATCTCTCCATTTCGGAGATATCCCGATCCATTTCGGATTTTGCATCGGACCTGATTCTTCCGGCTTCCGTTTCAGCTTCCGAAATAATTGCCTCGGCTTCCCGGGAGGCTTCTTCATCGATCTTTTTTATGATCTTCTCAAGGCCCATTGGATCACTCCAGGTCGGATCATCCGAGCATTCCGCTGGCAAGTATCAGGAATATCGCCACAAGGAATCCGAATATGGCCATCGTCTCTGACATCACTGTGAATATGACACCCCTGCCGAATACCGCGTTGTTCCGACCGAAGGCGGCGGCCGCAGCTGATGCAGTCATTCCCTGGGGTATTGCCGATACGCTGGACAATCCTATCACGATCCCTATTGCAATCGCGGCCCATCCCACGAACGGGCCTTTCAATATCTCGATGGAGGGCTCCGTCAGTCCCGTGAAGTTCAGGACGAGGATCGCCACAAGCAAACCGTATATTCCCTGGGTCATCGGAAGAGCCTGGTAAATGATCAGCTTCCCGAACTTATCCGGGCGCTCCGCCGCAACTCCGGCGGCAGCGGATCCCGCGATCCCGATTCCCAGTGATGACATGATCGCGGCAAGACCCATCGCCAGCGCAACGCCGATCATAACCAGGATCCTGTTGTCCTTGACAGGGGGGTCGCTGTCATCGGCCGGATCGGTGTGCTCTTCCCATTCCTCGATATTTGTCAGGCCGTCATTGTCAAAATCCAGATCGGAGTCGTCGGTGGTGTTGTCCAGACCGTATCGGCCTTCCCAATCATCATTCATCCAATCGTTATCCATATCATGCACATCCGACGGATGTGTGTCCCCTTCCCATTCCTGAATGTTGGTCAGGCCGTCGTTATCCGGATCCTGACCGGAATCGTCTGTGGTGTTGTCCAATCCGTACTGGCCTTCCCATTCGTCATCCATTCCGTCGCTGTCAGTATCCAGCTCCGCATCCCTGGCGGATGTTTGAATTGATATGGCAGCAGCGCCAATCAAAGCAATCAATATCAGAGCGCTCGAGATCCAAGGCAGGTTCTTCATCTATCTTACCTCCTTTTTCAAGGGTTTTACTTCCGTAAAAGTATGAAACGTGAACGTGAATATATTCATCTTGACCTTCCTCCGGTTTTCTCTTGATCCGCAAGATGTGAATACAATCTCTCTATTCCGAAAGGTTCGAAGAGCCTTCCGCCCCCCTCGTAGAATCTCCCGAAGAACTCAACCAGCTGCAGCCTGAGGGAATGTACGCCCGAACCCAGGGCCTGGAGCGCCAGGTTGAATATATGGAGGAATATCAGGAGCAGTATGGTTATCGGGATCAATACGATATGGATATCCGTTATCATCGCTCCAACGATGTTGAAGGCCATGGCGAGACCGAAAGTGGAAAGACCCAGGGCCAGGATCCTTGTATATGATATCAGATCCCCCATATATCCCTCGATATCGAAAAGGAACATGAATCCCCCCTCGAAGGCGATCAGAACGGCCCCGATCAAAAACAGACCGAGTCCCAGGTAGGTAAGGGTTGGTGTCAGCTCCCACCAACCGATGATCAACCCGCCGACAATGATAACTGCACCTGCCTGCAGTATGAACCAAGAAAGGGCTCCCTTTACCACACCGAAATACTTGCCCTTTCTGAACCTGTCGTAACCCAGGAGGACAAATCCGAGGTTCAGCTGGACAAGTCCGAGATAGAGGGAGATCTGGAACAGCTGCATCGGATCCCTTAGTGTGTCATATGGAAGCTGATATCCTAACAGGTTCAGGGAATACAGGGGTTGTTCCGGATCTCCCATGAATACCCGCGGTACGAGATCACCGAAAAAGGCACCCATCCATATTCCCGCGATTATAGTGGCAGTTCCCATCATGATACCCATTATTCCCGCCTGTTTCAGGAACTTGCTGTCACCTGCGATCCTGAGGAGAAAGAGCGATCCCAGGAGAAGCAGTATTCCGTAACCGGCATCGCCGAGCATGAGTCCGAAGAAGAGAACGAAGGGGATGGATATCCATACGGACGGATCTATCTCGTTGTATCTGGGAGGAGAGAACGTCAGCGTCAGGGACTCGAATATGGAACCGAGCCAGCCGTTGTTCATCTTGGTCGGCACATCGTCATTATCGATCTCCTCCTTTGTCGGATCCCTGGTTACGAGGGAATGTTTTCCCATCGTGATGGATGAAATTATCTTCTGCAGTTCCGGGATCCTGTCCGCCTCAACCCAGCCCGTGATCCTTGAGGTATATGAGGTCCTGAAGAGTGATGAGGAGAAGGCCTCCTTCTCCAATTTCACTTCCAGGGCTTCAGAGTATGCCCTGGCCTTTCGCAGATATTTCTCGGAAAGCTCCCCTGAGGATCTCTCTATCTTCTCCAGTTTTGTCAGATTGTTCTCGATCAAGACATCTATCACCGGCAGGATCGCATGGATCGGTTTACCAAATTCAGACCTCTTCATTCCCTGTGCCAAAAGTAAGTCCTTGATCCCAAGGATGTCGAGATTGATCTCGGTAAAGATCCTTCCTCGAAGGGCGTCCTCGATCTCCTTTTTATTCGATGCGGTGTAAAGAATCATTACGGAATGAAGGCCCTCCTTCCTGTCGAGGAGGGAACCCTGTATGGTACCGCCGAGTTCCTCGATTCTACCGGATAGTTCAGAATAGCTGCGGGACAATCCCAGCTTCACATGGGTTCTCTTGACTGATGAGAGTGTTTCAAGATCGATCGGAAGCCCTGTCAGCTGACCCAGTCTGTCCCTGAGGTCGGCCAGGTGGAGGTTGTCATCCTCGATCTCCCTGATCCTCTTCCGTACGGGATCGACAGACCTCTCGGCTTCATGCAGGAATTTCTTCGAATCCCGTGTTATTGTTCCATCATCAACCGGGATGGAACTGATCTTTTCAGGGGTTATGCTCTTCAGAAAACCTTTGGGTCTGGGCTTCATATCTTCGAGGAAATCAAGGAGTTTATCCATCCTGTTCTTTATCTCGACCATATTGGCGGGAGGTATCGAATCCTTCCTCATTTCTAGATCCCGCCTTTCGATTATGCGGGATTCCTGCAGTCTTGAAACTACGCTTTGAATGTCCCTTTGCATCAGGTATATCTCTGTCCATTTCATTCTTTTCGGATACAACTGAACTACCTCGGATCAATCCTGCGAATTATCGTTCAGATACTCCTTCATTATTGTATCGACCGCCTGGGGTATCCGGTTCTTCAACTTGTCCTCCAATCCCCTTGCGATCTCAAGTCCGTCCCTCTTGATCCTCTCGGCCTCCTGGCCGGATTCGGATCTCACCTTCTCCAGATAGGCTTTTCTCCTTTCGGCAAACGCTTTGAAATTCTCTTCCCTGCCCTTCACCGCATCCAGGTCTGCCCTCTTCACGATCTCCTCTGCCTTCCTCCGGGCTTCCTCGATCCTCATTTGAGATATCTTCTCCGCTTCCAGGAGTTTTTCAAGGGTGTTATCTGCCATATTCAACCCACCGGCACATCGACATCAAAGGAGACATTACGGCGTTAATCTATCCAATTACTTAACACTTATTCCTGTATACATTAAATGCAGTTACAAAATATTTAAAACACAACGGATATCTGATTGCCACAACCAGCCATTCTATCGGAGATGAACCCGGAATCCTCCCCAGCTATCATATTAACTTGATTACAATGAAAGGAATTTGTCTGGTAAACCTTAAAATAACACATTGTTTTCAGGAAAACAAGGAGGGCTGAAAAAGGTGGCCGATCCGGGTGTTGTTGCTGACCCTAGAGTACAGAAATTGGAACTTGCGATCAAGAAAGGTGATCTGTACGTTTCACAGCTTTCGAAGCAGGGTATTGATACAACCTCGATAAAAAGCAAGCTCGATGAGGCCAGGACGAACCTGGAGAACGGTGATATCGTCAAGGCTTTCGGCATGGTCCAGGAATACATCAACGAGATGAACAGACTCAAATCAGAAAAGACCGAAAAGAAAACTGATGAAGGACCCAAGATCGAGGAAGCTGAAGACAGGAAGATCAGTTCCTCCTCAAAGAAGGGGAAAGGGGTCTTCGCTCTTATCAGGGATGATGAGAGGGATCAGAGAAAGAAGGATGAATGGAAGGCTTTGGTGGAAAAATGGAGAGAACTGGGTTACGATTTCGAAGAAGACGAGAGCCTGTTCTCCCACCCGTTTTCAGAACTCGAGAAGAGGATCACATCCATCGATCACCAGATATCGAAGGGCGAGGGGATCCGATCCAGAATATCCACCATCCGATCCGAATTTGACGCAGTGGGCCACTCCTATAAAAATAAAATTGATGACGTCGAGTCAGCGGTTCTGAAATTGGACAGACTTGACGACCAGGAGAGGAGATTGAATTCTCTCATCGCAACCCTGAAATCCGTTGAAAGCCGCTATAAAACTCTGAGAAATCGAATAGGCAGATATAAAAGGCAGGGACTGAACACAAATAACCTCGAGGAGATGATTGAGACAGACGAGGATCTCGATTATCTTGACAAACAGTTCAATATATTCGAGGGAAACATCGAATTCCTTCTCAAGGAAAAGATGAAATTCAACGAGCTCAAATCGAATCCCGGCTCGAAGAACTATCAGAAAGAGGTTCGAGATATCGAGAATATCATCGACGACCCGTGGATGCTGGACACGGTTGTCGAGAAGACAATCTCCCTAGAGAAACTACTCATGAAGGAATCCGAAAAGGAGAAGAAGCAGGAAGATGAGAAGAAGAGAAGAAAGGAGATCAGGGAAAGCCTCGATCGATATCGTTCGGAGGGATTCATCGTCGACATGGTTGAACAGCTTCTGGAAGACGACATGAACCTTCTCGAAGAGGAATTCGACCAGCTGATAAGGAACATCGCCAAGTTGAAATCCCTGAGGGAGAAGCTCTTCACGCTGAACGCCTCCGGATTCGAGGATAATATCGCTCAGATCTCGACCCATCTCAATGATCCGTCCAACATAGTCAAGGTCGAGAAGGATCTCAATGAGTTGAAGGATAAGATAGTAAATCAGCGGGTGAAGTCCCAGAAGATCGAAACCTCGATCAAGAGATGGACCGGAATGGGCTACATGGTATCAAAACTTGAAGAGACCCTGAAAAGGGATAACAGCAAGGCGGAAAAACTGTATGAGGATTACAGCAGGAGAATCGAAGAACTTTCCCAGATCGAGGATCAGATCAAGGACATCAAGCACAGGGAGATATCCGATCAGATCCACAAGCTCCTGTTGAAGGTAAAGAATCCTGAGCTGATCGAACAGGTAAGAAACGAATGGAACATCCTTTCCGGAAAGATCTCGGAACTGGAGGAGCTGAAGGACAGGAGAAAGGATCTGAACCTCCTTCTCAAGGAATGGAAGAACCAGGGATTCAACATCGATAAGATCCTGATCCTCATGAAGGAAGCAAACCAGACGGACGGATTGGAGAACATCATTCTCAATTATACGAGATCCGTTGCAACCCTCAAATCGATCGAGACGGAATTTTCCAAGGAGGAAAGGGGATGGTTCAGGAAGGAAGAGGATTTCATCCGAAACCACATACACGATCTTGAAATGGGAAAGGAGGTCATCGGAGCCTTTGAGGACCTGAAGTCGAAGAACAAGGAGGAGGAGAAGAGGAGAGGGCAGATTGTAAGGAAGCTGAAAGGTCTGTCGGAAAAAGGAATCGATACGAGCATGATAGAGAACCTCCTTACAGGGGAAAAGGAATCGCTTGACAAGGAATATAAAAAATACATAAACCTGACCAAAAGGCTCCTCAAGCTGAAAGCGGACCTTCTCAGGGATGCACACAAGAACAAGGACAAGGCCAAGGAAGAACTGGCAAAGAGTATGAACGATCCGTACAAGATCGACGAGTACGAAAAGAAATCAAGCGGAGAGAAAGGTGCACCGATACCGGAAGAAGGATCAGGTGCCGGAAAAACAAGGGATCTGGATATCAAATCCCTCAGGAGCCTGGCGAAGGCCGCATACAAGGAGAAGAAATACCTTGAAGCCCTGGGTTTCTTCGAGGCAATTCTCGCAATCGATCCGTCGCACAAGGAGAGTCTTTTCTACCGGAAAAAAGCGTTGATGAAACTCAAGGAGCAATCGCCCGATATTGCCATATCATCATCCAAACCGTACGATGAAGGAAAAATTTCGGTTGAGAAGAAAGAAGGGGCGACACAAAAGGAAACCCCGGCAGCCGAATCGCCCCAGCCGCTTCCAGAGGCAAAAGGGCTTGATCCGTCATGTATTTCATGCAGCGGTACAGGAGAATGTTCGTGGTGCAGCGGAGAGGGGAAATGCTCTTCATGCAACGGAACCGGAAAGTATTTTGGTGATACCTGTTCTACCTGCAAGGGATCAGGCAGGTGCTCCGTCTGCGATGGCAGCGGGAAATGCAGCTGGTGCAACAGATAGACCGGAGGTAGTTATTTGAGAAGCACCCATCCGTACACGCTAATCCTAATTATATTAATACTTCTGCCAGTAACCGGAACGGCTGCTGGCGATGACGGCGGTTGTCCCGGTTCCTCGTGTGATTTCCCGGTTTATCTGGAGCCCTCTTCCCAGAACCTGATCATAGTAAACAATACGGCTGATTCCCTCTGGGATGAAAACACGTATCTCAACGGATCCCTGAAGGTCGAACAGGATCTGACAATATCCGGTATAAACCTGACGATCGGCGGGCAGAGGATAATTGTCGATGAGGGAGCTGTCCTGACTGTTATCGATTCGACAATCGATTCCTACAACAGATCCTTCGTGTACCACATGGAGATCTCGGGATCCCTTGTTCTCAGGAACACCACACTGATCAACTGCCTTGATCCTTTGAACAGCTATTTCGGGATATATGTTAGCGGCGGATACATGGAGCTTGAAGGTTCGGACCTCTCGAGATCGGGAATAATCCAGATCGAGAACTCGACCGCATCGGTGATCGGGTGTTCCTTAACCGGAATGATATCACTATACAGCGACGCAGAGGTCGCGAATACGACCATTCTATCCTTCGGCCTATCGCAGATCGGAGATGGTATCATGAAGGCAACCGGACTCCATATCACCTCCAATCTCACATTTTCGATAGGTGTATCCGGTCTATCGGTTTTGAACGGTGGAGAGCTTATTGCCAGGGACATCGAGATTACCGGAACATATAATGCGGGTATTTTCTCATCCTATTCCCATCTGGACCTTTCCGTGGCCCGTATCGAGCTGGTAGATGGATTATACGGAGTGAAGATGGACAATACGACCATGAAGACGCTCAGGGACGTACTGATAGACGGCGGGCTGGGAGGATTATCACTATACGGATGTACCGGCGAGGTTTCGGTATACAACATGACAGCCAAATGCCACGAATTCGGCATGGTCGTGGACGGTTTGGTCCCCGCAACGGTTTCCAACTCATCGTTTCTGGGATCGAGGATCGGCGCAGTGGGAAGATCTCCGCTTCAGCTTGTGTATTCCACGATGAAGGATAATGAAATTGGCGTCCGGATGGAGCTCGGATACCACCTCGCGATGACGGACTGCAGGATCGAGGATTACAGTGAATGGGGCGTGGTTGAACAGTCCTGGGAGATTGTCCGTTATCCTGAAAATACATATGTTCCGGCCCCGGGAGCCAAAGGTCAGATCGCATGGTTCGGGTTGATCCCGATCTCTATACGCGGACCCGAAAATATCCCTGTAAAGGGATCCATGCTCCGTATGAGTTCCGATATAGATGATTTCACCAAGCAGGATCCGGGAGTGATCGATCTGGTCTGGGGATACTCCGCAGGGACCGGGATCACAGAAGAGGTTCAATACGATGTCGAGGTGTCTTGGAAGCAAACCACGGCCGAGACGACCTTCACACCAACCAAAGGATTCGTTCTCGATGTCTATCTTCCAATGACCGACATCCGGATAAGCGGGATAGAATACCGAAACGGGGAAGCCGTCGTCAGCATCATATCAAACGGAACCGGTGTGGACAACGTCGAGGTATCCCTCTACGCTGATGGATACTGGAGAGGGGAGGCCACCATCTCTCTCGAACCGGACGAACCCGCCAAGATAATCATACCGCTTGATCTGGATGAGGGGGCCCATAACCTGATGGCCAGGGCCGGATCGGTCGATGAATACAAAGGATCAAACGGCATGCTTCAGGAAAATAACGAGATGACAAGAAACGTGATCGTCGAGGAAGAAGAAGACCGGGGAACATTCCTGATATGGCTGGCGGTTACGGGCATCATTCTCCTATTCCTGGTACCATTTTTGATTAAGGACCGGACCAAAAGTTAAATAGAGTTCCTGTAGTTCCCCGGGGCATGTCTCCTGCCGTCAGCAAGGATGTCGAATATTCGACCGTTACCGAGGTATCGGGGCCCCTGATGGTTGTTGAGGGTGTCGAGGACGTTGCTTACGGTGAGGTCGTCAGGATCCGGGCACCCGATGGTGGTATGAGGCTTGGCCAGGTCCTGGAAGCACATCTTGACAAGGCCGTTATTCAGGTATTCGAGGGAACCAGCGGTATCGATACCGACACCACATCAGTCCGCTTCACGGGTGACACGATGAAGATCCCGGTTTCCCCGGATATGCTTGGAAGGGTGTTCGACGGAACCGGAAATCCGATAGACGACGGCCCTTCAATCATACCTGAACAGAGGAGGGACATAAACGGCGAGCCTATCAATCCCACTGCCAGGGAGTATCCGAGGGAATTCATCCAGACCGGCATATCCACGATCGACGGAATGAACACGCTGGTCAGGGGACAGAAACTGCCGATCTTCTCCGCATCAGGCCTTCCCCACAACGATCTGGCGGCACAGATCGCCAGACAGGCCAAGGTTCTCGGAAAGGAGGAGGAATTTGCGGTGATATTCTGCGCCATGGGGATAACATCCGAGGAATCCAACTTCTTCATAAAATCCTTTGAGCGATCGGGCGCACTGGAGAGGGCGGTCCTGTTCCTGAACCTTGCCGACGATCCCGCGATCGAGAGGATAATCATTCCCAGGATGGCATTGACGGCTGCCGAGTACCTGGCATTCGAAAAGGGCATGCATATTCTGGTTATCCTGACGGATATGACCAACTACTGCGAGGCCCTGCGGGAGATTGCAGCCGCAAGAGAGGAGGTCCCGGGCAGGAGGGGGTACCCCGGTTACATGTACACCGATCTCTCACAGGTATACGAAAGAGCGGGCAGGATCGAGGGAAGGACGGGGACCATAACCCAGATCCCAATCCTGACGATGCCCGATGATGATATCACCCATCCCATTCCCGATCTAACTGGATATATCACCGAGGGTCAGATCGTGTTATCCAGGGATCTGCACAGGAAATCGATCAGGCCTCCCGTCAATGTACTTCCGTGCCTTTCCAGATTGATGAAACAGGGCATCTGGGAGGGGAGGACAAGGGCCGATCACGATCAGGTGTCGAATCAGCTTTACGCCGCCTATGCCGAGGGTGTCAATCTACGGGATCTGGTGGCCGTTGTGGGGGAGGAAGCACTCACCGAGAGGGACAGGTCCTACCTCAGGTTCTCCGACGAGTTCGAGAAGAGATTCATCATGCAGGGGGGAGAGGAGGATAGGACGATCTTCGACACATTGAAGCTTGCATGGGACCTTCTGACGATCGTTCCCAAGGATGAGCTCAAAAGGATCGACGAGAAATTCACGGCGGAATATTATCCCGGGAACTAGAATTTCCCCGCGATCATCCTCTGTAACTGGTTCTCAGGAAATGCTCGACCGAACGATCCCAGTCGGCCTCGGCCTTATCGGTGAAATAGCAGCCGGGTAGCTCTCCCATCTTCCTGTGGTATTCGATACAGTCGCAGCATTTCCCGTGCCTCGGGCATCCTGGATATGTGCAGTTACATCTCGATACATTCCTCTCGATACTGCATTCCATGCACCCGTAAAGTTAACCTGATTAAAAAATTAGGCTCCTGATCCCATATCAAGGGGTCCCGGGAAAAAAATCTAAAATAATATGCACAAAATACCGGAGAATCGAACATATCAGGTGAAAACTTTGATATAATCCAATATTTTTCAGGGTATAAAGGTGATTATATGGTTAAGTTGGGCAATGTGAAGATATATTATACCGATATGGGAAAGAAGAAATCCGTCAGCGGGGAAGCGGAGGACATGGGATCGTTCGTGAAGGTCAGGCTCAAGGCCTCGAAGAGGAGAACCAAGTTCGACACCGTCATGCTTCCCTGGTTCAACATCATAAAGGTCATCGTCAACGGATAGACCCGTTAATATCCAGCGATGGTTCAACCGACCGATCGATCCCCGATCCGGATATCTTTCAAGGACCGAAACGGTTAATCACCAGCTCCGGTATTATCCGGCGGGGCGTGCGGATTGCTCATCGATTGTTCAGATATCGCAAAAGATCCGGACATCATCGACCTCAGGAACATGGTCATTCACGGTGACGGCCTGGGCCTGATGCAAAAACTTCCGGCGGAAAGCGTTGACCTGATATTTCTGGACCCGCCGTATTATCTCAGGACCTCCGGAAAGGGATTGAGGAGATGGAAGAGAGGCTCATCGGTTTCCGGTGTAAGTGAGGAATGGGATGATTTCGGGTCCGTAAGGGAATATGACGAATTCATCGGGAATGTTCTCAAGGAATCCAGAAGGGTGCTGAAGCGAACCGGTTCCATATGGGCAATATCCACGTACCACTCGATATTCCGGATCGGATATCTGATGCAGGACATGGGATTCTGGATCCTGAATGACGTCACCTGGCTCAAGTCGAATCCAATGCCTAACTGGAAGGGGATCAGGTTCACCAATTCCACAGAGAGCCTGATCTGGGCCGTAAAGGACCGGGACTGCATGAATTACACCTTCAACAGGGACAGGGCGGTGGAGTTCGGCATAGGCAGGATTGGATCGAACGTATGGGTCCTGCCCGTATGCTCCGGCAACGAGAGGGAAAAGGGAGAGAACGGAGATAGTCTTCACCCGGCCCAGAAACCCTACGATCTGATGAGAAGGATCATTCTGACCACCTCGAAGATGGGGGATCTCGTTCTGGACCCCTTCGCCGGAACCGGTACTACCGGATTCGCTGCCATGAGGCTGAAAAGGGATTATCTCATGGTGGAGATCAACGAGACATACGTTCAGGGCATCATTAGGAGGCTGAACAGGAACAAGAAATACAAACGCGGGGACACCAATCCTTAT
>JBLIRG010000033.1:0-36316 GCA_049472195.1 Thermoplasmatota archaeon | reverse complement strand
TTAGTGGAGGCCTGTTCTGACAAAAAAGCTACCCTGGGGGTAACAGGGTTGTCGCGGGCGAGAGCCCACATCGACCCCGCGGTTTGCCACATCGCTGTCGGCTCAAGCCATCCTGGTAGTGCAGCAGCTGCCAAGGGTGGGGTTGTTCGCCCATTAAAAGGGATCGTGAGATGGGTTTACACCGTCGCGAGACAGGTGTGTTGCTATCTTTTGGAGGTGCTTTGATCTCTGAGGGGCAGGTCCCTTTAGTACGAGAGGAACAAGGGGTCGCGGCCGCTAGTTTACCAGTTGTCCGGGAGGGCATTGCTGGGCAGCCACGCCGTAGAGGATAAAAGCTGAAGGCATCTAAGCTTGAAACCTCCCCCAAAAAGAGAGATCTTAGGACCCCGATAGAAGATCGGTTTGATAGAGTGGGGGTGTACGCACCAAGGTTCGCCGAGGTGTTCAGCCCGCCACAACTAACAGTCCAGGTCGCAGTTACGCTGCTGGCTCAACCGTTAAGCGATTGCATATGATCGAGAAAGAAAAACATTCCAAACAGGTGGTTGGACGGTCATAGCGGCGGGGATCACCCGGTCTCATTCCGAACCCGGTAGTTAAGCCCACCCGCGTTCCTGTCTGTACTGTGGTGCGCGAGCCCATGGGAACACAGGATCGCTGTCTGCCGCCTGTTTACCATTTTTGAAAAATTAAACAAACACCTATAAATGTGTTTTTCAAAAACCCGCAAAATAGAATTTTCTGAATGACGCTCTATTTTGCTGGGTCTCGAACTTGCGGTTTGATGTAAAATTGACGGTAGCAAGTTACGAGAGATTTTTTCTTATGAAAAATTGATTAATATTAAATCAGTATAATTTTCATAAGTCCGCATAACAGTATTGTGGAATTGCCCCTCTGTTATGCTTGGACCTTATGATCTCCGATGAGAATTTCAGACCTTTCTCCTTTTCCGTATCATAATATACACGATGACGAAGATCAAAGCCGCGAGGACGACAAGCCCGAACACCGAAAGGATCTGCCAGTTCACCTCGAAACGATCATCGGCGTCTTTTTCTCCCGGTATGATATCGGACCCGTCATCCGCATCGTCATCGGCCGTTTCCTCCGTGATCTCGAGCTGTATGGTGGCAGGACCTGCCCTTTGCCCGTCCTCGTCCACGGCATAGATCGGAATATCATAGGTACCAGGATCAAGAAGATGTATCATCGTCAGTTTGTAAGTGTAGATATTATCGTTCCGGATCTCGTCCGGGGAGAACCCGTCATCGAGAAGAACCTGTTCCGTATCACCCCCGATATCGAACAGATCGGCGTAGACCCTTTCCACTTCGCCGTCCGAGTCGGTGACCTCGGCCATAAGCAGGATCTCGGCATCCTCGTCACGGACCTCGACGGAAGCGGGAACCAGATTGACCATGTGAATCAGGGGGGGATTCACGACATCCTCATATACCGTGATCTGGATGAAATCCGAATCCTCTGCCCCGTAGGGATCCCTTACGGTCACGGTGATCATCACGGTTACCGGGAAATCAGGAGCGTGGTAGATGACCTCGCTTCCGACTCCTTCGATGTATCCCTCGGACGGATCGTATATGTAATCCAGTTCATCCCCGTCCTTGTCCCGAGCGGTGACCTCCAATGTACAGGATTCCCCGACGGGGATCCTGCTGCACGTAGTTTCGACCGATTCTATCCTGGGTGGATGATTCACAATGATATCGATGACCTCAATATCGGCCGTCTCCTCGTCGAAAAGGCCCTCCGGATCCTCCGCCCTGAAGGTCAGGGTGTAAAATCCTGTGTCCTCCGGTGCGGTCCAGGTCCATTCTCCCGGACCTCCGCCGATCTCTCCTCCCGATCCCGTAAGAGCGAGTTCGAGCAGATCACCGTCCGGATCGACCGCTTCCCCGATAATGGTGCAGACTGATCCCGGACTCGTGACCGGCGGATCGATATCGAATCGAGTGATCCTGGGAGGATTGTTCTCCTCCTCGAAATCGGAAGCGAGCATCACGGCCTCGTATGCGTCGAGGATCCCGTATCCGAAGTATATGTTGTACTTGTCCGAAAGGTCCGGATCGTAGACATCCCCCCTGGCTTCCGCGGTCTCGTGGAATATCTCCCTGATCGGATTCCAATCAGAGGTGGGTCGGAGGTCGGGATTCGCCTCAAGGATCAGAGCCGCGATCCCGCTGGCGGCCGGGGTCGCGTATGATGTACCGCTTCCGATGTTCCAGCCGCTTGCGGGATTGATGTCAGAGGTCTTGGAATCAGCCGCGAACACGATGTTGTAGGCGGGGGCGACGACATCCGGTTTCAGCTCGTCGTAGGGATCGTCATCGCCGTCGTCCGTCCTTGGGCCCCATGTGGATTGCGGCCAGTGCTCATCGTCGGAGCGGTCTATGGTATCCTTGTCATCGGTTCCCCCGATTATTATCGAATCGTCGGCCCAGTAATCGGCGGCGTTGGGGCTGTCCTCAAATGAAGTGCCTGAATTGGTCGCCGCCGAGATGACGGTCAATCCCTCCGATACGGCCGTCGTGATGAGCTGAGGTACTATGGATCCCTCCTCGCCAAGACCGGCACTGATGGAGATGATATCGACCCCGGTGTAGCCGTTCCCCCAGTCCGTGTCCTTGTTCTCTATGCACCACTCAACTGCCTGGGACATGGGGCCTGCCAATGTGGGGCCGTTCCTCCGGATCCTGAGATCAATCAGACCGGCGGAGGGAGCCACTCCCATGAAGCTGCCGTTCCCGTCTCCCCGACCTAATGCGACCGATGCCACCCCCGTCCCGTGGCCGTTGGTGTCATCGGGATCGAGGGATCCGTCCCTCGGGGTCAGCGGCGTATCCTGAAGCGTGAAATCCACTCCCGCCGCGAAAGCCCCCTCGAACGTGGGATGTTCGTTGTCAACCCCTCCGTCGATCACGGCGATGACGACCCCCGATCCGGTGATTCCGAGATCGTATGCCGTGTTCGGGGAGTACAATTCGGAAGGGGCCGCTTTCAGAGATGGGATGGAAATGTTCTGAGCGGCAGACAGCTCTCTGTTGAGTTCGATGAGATCGACATATGGAAGGCAGGAAGCCTCTTTCACTGATCTGAAATCAGAAAACTCCGCGAATATGACCGGGATCAGCTGAAGCTCCTCGCCGGTGAGGGATGCCATGGGACGAAGATCCCTTCTTGCCCTATCCATGTTATCAAGGGATCTGATCCGGACCAGACATGAAACCGGATAACCGGATCCCGCGGTGATGGAGTCGTCGATCCGATCTCCGTCCGTATCCAGAGGATTCATAACGTTGGTCTTGGCGATGAAAACCTTGCCTCCGGTTACTTCTCCGTTCGTGTATGGGGCGGATGCGGCAAATCCAGCGGTGACGACGAATAAAATGACAGTTATTACGGCCAGATCCTCTTTTCCGGACATGATAATTCATTCCTCGGTTGTTTTATAATCGTTTCCTTCCAGTACGTATGTCCGATCCCCGGTGAAGTTGAATTAATCATTTGAATAGGGTTAGTCAGTTATCTATTGATAATGGGGTATTTTATCCGGATTCAATTGTATGCGCGAGAATGAATGGGATTCGAGCTTTAAATAAATATTTCCTATTATTCCATAAATCTATATATAGTTAATATGTTTTAATAATAAATTATGGATGAAACCATATTAAAAGGTCTGAGATCCGCACTCCTTGAAAGAATGGATCTTGCCGCCATTCCCGAGGAGATCTGGAAAAGAAGCTCGGCGCTCAATACCTGGGGAACGAATGCCATCGAGGGATCGACAATTACATGGAAGGATGCCCGGAAGATCCTGCTCGAGGAGAGATCGGTGAAGGATAGGCCGATCAGAGACGTTCTTGAGACGATCCAACATGAGAGTGCCTTCAGGGGATTATTGACCAGAAAGAATCATCCTGTCACGCTTGTCACCGTACTCGAACTCCACGAGGAGGTGTTCAAGGGAGTTCTTCGAGAAGCCGGTATGTGGAGGAGAATAAACGTGAGGATCCACGGAACGGATTTCATGTCCCCGCGGATGGAAAAGGTAATTCCCTTGATGGAGGATCTGATCAAAGAGTACAATTCCCGGGACATTGAAGGAGAGAACGTCTTCTCAATGGGGGCATGGTTTCATTACACCTTCGAGTCGATCCATCCGTTCCAGGACGGGAACGGAAGGGTTGGCAGGCTGCTTCTGAACCTCCATTTTCTCAAGCACAACTGGCCTCCGATACACATCCTCCCGAATGACAGAGATAATTACATCTCCTCATTTGACAACGGAGCCAGGGGTGTTCTCGATCCCATGACGGATCTGTTCAGAAGGCTGATGGGATCGAGCCTTGTGGATCTTCTGGATGGGGTTGGGACTTCCGATGACGAACTTATCGATCTGAAAACGGCGTCCGAACTTGTCCCTTACGATCCTAAATATCTGGGTCTGAGATGCAAGAGTGGAGTGCTCCCCGGAGTTCTGTCCGGACACAGGTGGAAAACGAGCAGGAGGGCCCTTGACCTATACATGAAAGATATCGGCAGGAAATGATATTCTCAGAGTGCCCTCTTCGGTGATGATGTCAGACGAGATCAAGAATGATAAATAATCGTTGAACTGATTCCCGCCCATGGATCACGGGGATCCCGGCTACCTCGATCTCTTCAGATCGGGAGAACTGAGGAACAAGATCGACAGGGCCATGGAGATGCTTGGATCATGCACCGTCTGCCCGAGGAACTGCGGTGTGGACCGGACCATTGGGGAGACCGGATTCTGCAGGATGGGAAGGAAAGCCGTTGTGGCCTCGTACGGTCCCCACTTCGGGGAGGAGAGGCCGCTTGTCGGGAGGAGCGGATCGGGTACGATATTCTTCTCGGGATGCAACCTGGCGTGCCAGTACTGCCAGAACTGGGACATATCCCAGCGGATCTCAGGACGGGAGACCGATCCTCAGGATCTGGCCGGTATCATGATGAAGGTCCAGGGATTCGGATGCCACAACATCAACCTTGTCTCCCCATCTCACGTTGTCCCACAGTTCCTTGAAGCCCTGGATTATGCCTGCATGAAGGGGCTTGAGATCCCGATCGTCTACAATACGGGGGGATACGATTCCCTGGAAACCCTGAAGATCCTCGACGGGATCGTAGACATATACATGCCGGACATGAAGTACTCCGATCCTTCTCTGGGATCGGAACTCTCGCTGGTTCCGGAGTATCCGAAGGTCAATCGGGCAGCTGTAAAGGAGATGCACCGGCAGGTTGGAGATCTGGTCATGGACGGGGACGGAGTGGCAAGGAGAGGTCTACTGGTCCGGCATCTGGTTCTCCCTAACGGGGCTGCCGGGACGGAGGAGATCGTACGTTTCCTCGCCGATGAGATCTCTCCGAATACATACGTCAACATCATGGACCAGTACCGCCCCGAGTACAAGGCCATGGAACATCCGATTGTTGATCGGAGGCTGTCATCCTCCGAGTTCGGAAAAGCCGTGAGGTCGGCCCGGGAGGCCGGACTTCACAGACTGGATTAGGGAACGGTATTCAGTTCGGTCCCAGCGTCCCGGAGAACACCTGCCATGCCAGTAGGGATTTGGCCACAAGGCTGAGGATGATGTACATCCTCTCGCCGAACAGATAATCCTTCCACTTCCAGACCTTCTTGTACTGCAGGATCATGTTGATCGCGAAGCAGTTGAAGAAGACGGCAATTGAGACGTAGATATAGTAGACGAACGTGGGAGGCCCCCCATCCCCCCCTCCGGCACCGAAGAGGTAGATCCCGATCGCGATCCACGGGATCAGACCGGCGATCGATCCGTATATGAACGGGGTCCAGTCAAGCTTCCTCCTGCCCTTATTGTGCAACTCCATCCTCAGTCCGAACAGGATCATCATCATGTTCATGAAGAATATCAGGATCAGCGTTCCGATATCGTATATGCCTGTAAGCATCGCAATAGCAACTATCATCACTGATGCACTGATCATATACTCGGCCCAACGATACCTGTTCATTCCCTTTTTCAGATCCTTCACATACCTTTTGTACAGGACCGTTCCGATCAAAAAGTGGGCGATGGAGGACATGAAGAGAAAAGATGCGATAAGGATCCCCAGCCGAATCTCCAGGACCTGTGTGGTCTCCGAAAACAGCTTCTCGGCAACCGGATCATAGTCCAGGAATCCCCTGGTTATCCTGATGGTGTAATCGTTGCTCAGGATCACCATGAGAAGACCCTGGAGAAAATGCAGGATGCCCATCACGATATTGAATATCCTCAGCCTGCCGAATGTTCTTTCGTTATCTTCATTCAATTGGATCCCCCGAAGTATTGTATATGTTCGGAGGTCGTTATTCAAATAAATATATGATGCCAAAAAAAATACGGCGGCATCCCCGACGGGATGCCGCCCAAAACGCGTCCGATCCGATTTTCGGGAGAACAGCGTTCCTATTCATTTTGTACATTATCGGTCGTTCCGGTCTCCGGTGGTTTGATCTGTTCCGGCATTACCGGGGGTTCAGGAGGCATCGGAGGCATAGGGGGAGCCGGCGGGACGCCTGATGGTCCGGAAGCACCTGAGGGTGGGCTGGGTTCCACCGGAGCTTGTTCCTCCATGGGAGGTTCAACTTCGGGTTGGGCTCCCTCGATCGTCGGCGGTTCCGGAGGCGCAGACTCCTCCATTCTCCGATCCGCCCCCTCAATTCCTTCGGGGGGGGCCGGAGGGGTGGACTCCATAGGTTGTTCCTGTGCGGAAACCTGCTGCTCCGGATAGGCCTCTTCGTAAGGATAGAAGGGCTGTTCAGGGGCGACGTCTCCGCTGTATACCTCTTCTGAAACACCCTCGGGAATTTCCTGAACAGCGGCAGGCTGTCCCTGTTCCGGTTCCTTTTTCTTCCTCAGGACAACGAACAGGATGATCAGGAGTACGATCACCAATAGCACTACAGCGATCAGTATTATGATCCACATCGGGAATCCATCATCATCCTTCTTCTCCACCACCTCGATCTCGAACGTGGTGGTCACCGATTCACCGGCCGAGTCGGTGACGGTTAGTGTGATCACGTGTTTTCCCTTGGGCAGGGATAGGTTGATCTCCTGCCCGGTTCCGATCTGTCCGGTCACGTCCGAGGACCAGCTGAAGGTCAGGACGTCACCGAAGGCGAGATCGGGATCATCGGCGGTTGCCGAAACTGTCTGATCCCCTCCGACGATGTATTCATCCCTTCCGGTCACCACCGGGTTCGACGGCGGGTCGTTCACGTTGCTTACGGTCAATGTCAGATCTATGGATATATCGATCTCGCCGTCCGAGGCAGTAATGGTGATGATCTCCGTTCCGCTCCAGTCCGGTTTCGGCGTTATCGTCATGACAGTGCCGTCGAATGATACCGTGAAGTTGCCGGATGCAGTATACTGATAGGACAGGTCCTGGCCGTCGGGATCGATGAAAACCTCCCTGAGATCGATTATGTATGATCCGCTGTCCTCCACCAGATTGCCCGTAAGGGAGCTGATGTTGAGCACAGGCCCATCGTTCACATTGACGACGTTCAGGGTAAAGTTCACCCAGGAGAACGCCCCGTGCTCGTCAGTTACTATTACCTTTACCCACCAGCTGCCGACATCACCGTTGTCCGGTGTTCCGCTCAGGTTTCCGGTTTCCGGATCGATCGACAGGAAATCGGCGTCGGTGTCGATGGACCATGATATCTCATCCATGGTGGGATCGACGTCGACCGCGGTGTAGACGTTGAAGAAGAGCTCGTCCTCGGTAGCGGTGAGGACGTTATCCGAGGTGATCGAGGGTGCGTCGTTCACGTTGATCACCGACAGGGTGAAGTTCATGAACGATTCCCCGTCGTGGTTGTCCTTGACGGTCACGTTAACCCACCAATCGCCCACGTCGGCGTTTTCAGGTGTTCCGCTCAGGTTTCCGGTAGAGGGATCGATCGACAGGAATTCCGCGTTCGTAAGAAGCGACCACTCAAATGTATCTCCCGTCGGATCTACATCCATTGCAGTGAAAACGAACCAGTATGGCTCGTCCTCGTCAGCCGTCATCGTCGGTGTCACGTCAATGTACGGATCGTCATTGACGTTGAGGACCTTCAGCGTCAGGTTGACCTCTACGTAGGAACCGCTGACATCCTCGAGGGTTATCAGAACCCACCATTCTCCAAAATCATCGTTATCGGGAGTTCCCGAAAGGTTGCCAGTGGTCCGGTCGATATCCAGGAACTCGGCCTCCGTATCGATGGACCAGTAGAGGAGGTCCCCTGCATCGATATCATCGCCCGCAAGTATGATCCAGTAGGTATCATCCTCGGTTGCATCCGGCAGGGAGTTCGTCAGGATCACCGGCGGATCGTTGACATTCACAACGTTCAGCATGAATGTCCTGGTATTCCATCCGTCGTTCCCGTCCGATACGTTGACTGTAACCCGGTACGATCCCACGTCATCATTGCCGGGAGTTCCTGCAAGAATGCCGGTCATGGAATCGATATCCAGGAAATCGGGCCCCTCGTCCATCGACCACGTGAAGGTATCCGCCGTGGGATCCACATCGACCGCATCGAAATCGCACCAGTATTCCTCATCCTCGAAGGCTGTTATCTTCGGAGATGTGGTGATCAGGGGATCATCGTTCGTGTTGTGGACGGTGAGTATGTACTCGATCCAGTCGAACCCTCCGTTTCCGTCGCTGACCGAAACGTTGATCGACCAATCCCCTATGTGATCGTTGGTGGGAGTTCCCGAGAGAACGCCCGTCACGGGATCGATCGACAAGACGTTCAGAGTTGTTATCAGCGACCATGTCAGTATGTCCATGGTGGGATCAATATCGATTCCATCGAAATCAACGGAATATTCCGCGTCCTCGAACACATCGGTGGTTGGAATCGTCAAGATCTCTGGGGGATCATTGACGTTATCCACGGTCAGAGTGAAATTGGTGAAATCGTTTCCGCCGTTCCCGTCGTCTACCGAGACCTCTACCCAGAATATTCCGACATCGCTGTTGTCCGGCGTCCCTGACAGCTCTCCGGTACCCGAGTCTATCGACAGGAAATTGCAGTTTGTGCTCAAGTACCATGTGAGCGTATCATCCGTGGGATCCTCATCGAGGGCAAGATAATGGTTGTAGTAATATTCGTCCTCCAGGGTTGAGATGATATCGGTCGTGATAATGACGGGCTCATCGTTGACGTTCTGGACCGTCAGGGTATAGTTCAACCAATCGGATCCCCCGTTGCCGTCGTCCACGCTCACGTTCACGAAAAAGGTTCCGACATCCCGATTGAGCGGGGTCCCGGAAACCATACCCGTGGACGATGAGATTGCCAACCATGATGCATTCGTGTGAAGTGCCCATCTGTGTACATCGCCGGTGTCCGGATCATATACGTCGAAATCCACCGAATACGGCATATCCTCCGTTGCGGTGGTCGTCTGGCTCTCGATAATCGATGGAGCAGTGTTCGATGAGAACACTACCAATGTGAAGTTTGACCAGTCCACCCCTCCGTTGCCGTCCGAGACGGAAACGTTGACCCACCAGGATCCCACGTCCCTGCCGAGAGGATCGCCGGAGAGCACTCCGGTGGATGAGGCAATGGACAGGAATCCCGCATTCGTTGCAAGGGACCACGTCAAGGTGTCAGATGTGGGATCCGGATCCACGGCGTCGTAATCGACACTGTAGCTGTCCTTTGCGTAAACCGATGTTATATCCTCGGTTGTGATCACCGGCGGATCGTTCACGTTGCTGACCGTTAGGGTGAAGACCGAGTAGTCGAAATCCGCCTGTCTGTCGTATACCGTAACGTTGACAGTATGGGTTCCCACGTCATCGTTTTCCGGGATCCCCGACAGGACGCCGGTATACATGTCCATGGAGAGGAAGTCCGGACCGGTCATTAGTGCCCAGATCTGAATCTCGTTCGAATCCGGGTCCGTGGCCGAGTAATCGACCGTGTAAATAGAGTCTTCATCAGCTGTGGTATCGTCCGTAGTCGTGATCGTCGGTGCTGTGTTCGACAGGACCAGCGGATACCTGTCGGATGATGAGGCGGCACCTTCGATGGTGTAGGCATTATCGACTATCCCGTCCGAGTTGGAATCGGGTGTCTGATGATCCATCCAGTAGTTGCCCTTGTTTCCATTGTCCCATCTGTTGCCTGTCTCATCGTCGTGGGCCTGGCTCAGGCCGTTGTTGTTATCCCTGAACGTGTTATGGTCTATCTTGTTGTAATCCGCGTATGTGCCGTCAACCCACAGTCCGAATTCGGTGTTTGCGTAGAATGTGTTGTTGTGGACCTCGTGGTATCCGCTGTCCAGATCGAGCCCGTACTGGCCGTTCATGAAATACATATTGTAGGCAATATGTTCGTTGCTGCCGGAGGTCAATCCCTTGTATACATACATCCCGTCAAGACCGTTCATCCCCGCCGAGTTGTTCTCGATCACGGGTGCATCGGCGTCGTAGATATAGAATCCGTAGTCGGTGTTCTCGAGGGCGGTATTCCAGTTAATCACCGAAAAATCGCCGTAATAGAAGTGGAGGCCCCGGTTCGTGTTTGAGTTCAGGATGTTGCCCGATACGATGGAATTGGTGCAGTAATACATGTATGCTCCGTAGTTGTTCCCGATAGCCTGATTGTTCTTGAATGTCAGTTTATCCACCGTTGCCGAGCTGCTGCCGTATATGTAGAATCCGTAAACCCCATCGTTGTAATCACATGTGTTATTCTCGACCCTGCACCCGCTTCCGACATAGTACATGTAGATGCCGTCATCACCGTTGTAGCTGCACGTGTTGTCGGTGATGACGTTGTTCTGACTCGCATAGGAACTACCGGACTCTATTGCGATCCCGTAATCATAACAGCGGGAAGCCTGGTTGTTCACGAACACGTTGCCGCTGCTTGTCGTGGCGGTCACATACAACCACAATCCGATGTAGTTGTCATTTGCCGTGCAGTTCCTGACGATTATCCTCGAGGAGAAGGCACCGATGAGTCCAACGGTGGATTTGCTGAGATCGTGCCCGTCGATCTCGATGCTGGTGCAGTCCACGAGGATCACCTGGCCGGCCTTCCCCGTCAGCTCATAATCGCTTGTTTTAATCAGATAGACGAGATCCCCGCCGTTAACCTTGTTGTTCTTCATCGTGTGGGTATTCCAATACGAGGCAGTGGTTGATTTGTAGAAGTACAGACCGCATCCCGTGAATGAGTTGTCCTGGAGATCGGCGTTTGTCGAATAGTAGATGTAGAAGCCGTAGTATCCGCTTTCAAAGGTCGGGTATCCGCAGTTGACGAAGGTATTGTTGTTGAAATTGTTGTAATCGGAATAGTATAGGTATACGCCGTAATCCTCGTCGTATTCGAAGCTGCATTCCTGGATCAGGTTGTTGTCAGCGTAGTACATCCTGATCCCGTAGTATGATCGGTCCATGGATACATTTACGAACTTACAGTACCGGACATAATCCGAAGAGGATCCGTATGCATAAATGGGATAGTAGTTGTGATCCGCGGAGGTGTTGTATATGTAGATGTTCGCGGAATAATAGAGGGTCACTCCATTTGTTGCCCATGAAAGATCACAGCTCTCGATGGTAATGAAATCGCAATTATACATCAGGACCTGCCCCGCATCTCTAATGGCCACGTTTTTCGTCTGATACAGGAAATGGATAGGTTTCCCGTTGACCGTGTTGGATTTGTCCACGTCGTTTCCGCTCCAGTAGGTGGAAGTTGAGGTTAACATATACAAACCGCACCTGGTGAAGTTGTTGTTCCTGAACTCGTTGTTTCCCCCGGACGAGATCTGTATCCCTCCGTCCTTGTTGTTGTAAATTGTATTGTTGTTGATATCGAGATAATCCGCGCTTGAAAGGTAGATCCCCGTTGCCGCAGTGTCCGAGACCTCGTTGAACTGTATCAGGTTGTAATCGGCCGAGGAGAGGTACATTCCGTAATCGACGTTACCGTTGATCGTGTTGTTCTCCACCCGGCTGTAATATACATAATACAGCCTCATTCCGTACAGACCGTCGTTCATCTCGTTTCCCGAGATAATCGTATTGGCCATGTTGATCGTCGAACTTCCGTATGCGTATATCCCGTACCTGTTCCCGTTGATATTGTTGTTTTTGATGGTGCATCCGGCCGCGTAGTACATCGTCAGGCCGACCGATGAATCGGAAAGGTTGCTGTCCGTCACATTGATATTATCCGCTTTGTAGAGAAGGACCTGTCCGGCCCCTGTGATCTTCTTGTTATCAATGTCGTAGTAGAAGTAGATGGGCCTTCCATTCACGGTGTTGTAGGTGTCGACTATCGTATTCTGCCAGTTGCTTTCCGTGCTTGAGATCAAGTATATTCCGCATTTTACGAAGCTGTTGTTTCTCAGGACATTATACGTTCCTGACGAGTAGTATAATCCGTACTGGAGCCCGTTCTCTATTGTATTGTTGTGGATCTCGTTGTAATCGGCGCTGCTCATGTAGATCGGATAGGTTCCAGTGTTGTTTATATGATTGAGGAATACAGTGTTGTAGTCCGAACTCGAGAGATATATGCCGTCATCTGAGTTGTTGATCTTGTTTTCTTTAACTATATTTGAATCAGAGCTTGTCATATATATCGAATAGCTGGGGTTGTCCTCCAGAGAATTGTTCTCGATCAGGACGTAATCCGATGATGAAAGATAGATGCCGTAGCTGCTGTCCATATCGATGGTGTTGTTCCTTACGAAGCTGTAAAGCGTGTAATACAACCTGGCGCCGTATGTGCTCATGCTCAGTTCGTTGTTCTCAATGAAAATTTTATTTGCCGATGCCGTAGAGGATCCGTATACGTATACGCCGTAGTAATTGTATTCGCAGGTGCTGTTTGCCACCCTGCAATTGGTGGCATAGTAAAGATACACGCCGTAATAATTGTCGGATACCTCGCAGTTCTCGACGATGATCCGGCTGACCTGGCTGGAACTTGATCCGTATGCCCTCAGGCCGTAATAGCTGTGGGTCAGGGTGCAGTCCTTGATCGTGACTCCTGAAAGTCCCGAATTGATGTAGACCGCCGACAGAGAACCCGTTTGAGTTCCGACGGAGATATCCATCCCCTCGATCGTTACGGAAGAAACGGAAACGGTGATGACATCGTCGCCCCCTTCTCCTTTGATAATCGTATTTCCGGTTCCGTTGCCTTTCAGGGTGATCGAGACATCGATCTCGATATTCTCGACGTATGTTCCCGCATGGACCTCGATAACATCACCAGAGGTTGCGTTATCAATCGCCCATTGTATCTTTTTGTATGTCTGGTCGGAGCCTACCTTCAAGGTCGCTCCATCTGAGTAATCTGCGATATGCACCGCAATGGCGAATATCGACATGATCAGCATAAAGCCTATGGTCATTGCTTTGAATCTCATTATTACATCCCTCCGAATATGCAAGTCGTGGACAATTAGAGGGTTATTTAAACCTTATTTTCAGGAAATGTAAAATAACTCAAATAATGAATAATTTTGAATAAAAATTGAATAATATGCCCTAAAAATTTGCATGATTTTTTTGTTGGATCAATAATCTATGATCCTTTCAATATTTTTTTCAATATTCAAATAACGACAAACAGATTACGATTTTTCAAAAAAATCAGAATGTAACCGGATCGAGGGTCGAATGGAAACATCCGCTTTCACATCGGCAAAATGGTTTCTGAAATGCCATGGGCGCAATTTTGTTACGAATGTCGTAGAGCTGTGAAGTCGGTTCGGCATGACCGACCTCACGGGCTCTTTTGGTTTTCCGCAATTTTAAATTTTCAAGCATCTGCGGAATATATTGTCATTGGGTTGGATATCAACTTGGTTGACCGCCGCTTTTATCATCCGATGGAACCATTTCTGCCGATTCGATAACTTGAGGCATTGCAGGAGGTTCTGGAGGTAATGGAGGCATAGACGGTGCCGATGGAACATCCGGTAAAACCGGAGCGTTAACCGGAACAGGCGGCTCCTGCTGAATATGCGGTGCATCCGGCTCCTTCTGGAATGGTTGCATCGGAGCCTCCTGAAGGGAGGTATCCCCGGAAGCTCCGGCGGGTTGTTCCCGAATTTCATATTCGTCACCGGTCTGAGTTTCTTCCATCGCCGGAGGCTGTATCTCCATTCCAGGAGCCTCTCCGTACGAAGGAGCATACGACGCCTCCTCCACGGCCGGGTCCGTATCATCGATCCGTTCCGTCGGGAATTCCGGTTCAGTCGGATATTGTGGCTGTGCTTGAGTAATACCTCCACCGTATACCTGTACAAGTGCATCGGTTACTGCATCCTGATACTCCATCGGTGATCCCATAGGAGGAATCTCCTGAGGGATCTCCTCTGCCGGAGGCTGCTCCTGTTCCGGCTCCTTCTTCTTCCTGAGGAGGAGGAAGAGAACCATGAGGAGGAGTATCACAAGGAAAGCCGCTACTATCAGTATGATGATCCAAACTGGGATTCCATCACCGTCCTTCTTCTTCACAACCTCGACCTCGAAGGTTGTGGTCGCCGATTCTCCGGCTGAATCCGTGACGGTCAGGGTGATCGTATGCTTCCCTTTCGGGAGTGAAAGGTTGATCTCCTGACCTGTTCCGATCTGACCGGTCAGGTCTGAGGACCAGCTGAAGGTGAGGGCATCTCCGTATGGGAGATCGGGATCATCCGCTGTTGCCGAAACGGTTTGATCCCCTCCTGCGACGTATTCCTCCCTTTCCGTCACTACGGGGTTGGTGGGAGCATCGTTGACGTTGCTCACCGTCATCGTCAGATCAATGGAAATCTCCTCCTCCCCGTCTGACGCGGTAATGGTGATGATCTCCGATCCGCTCCAATCCGGTTTGGGATTAATCGTTATCATCGTTCCGTCGATGGATACGGTGAAGTTGTCGGATCCGGTATATTGATATGACAGTTCCTGGCCGTCGGGATCGATGAAAACATCCTTCAGATCAGTTGTGTAAGCATCCCCGTCCTCGTTTATCTCCCCGGATAGGGCGCTGATGTTGAGTTCGGGCCCGTCGTTGACATTGACGACGTTCAATGTAAAATTGACAAATGAGGAGGCACCGTGCTCATCGGTCACGGTGACGTTGACCCACCATTCGCCGACATCATCATTTTCCGGTATCCCGCTCAGGTTTCCGGTTGCCGCACCTATCGACAGGAAATCCGCGTCAGTATCGACCGACCAGGCGAGGTCGTCCATGGTGGGATCGATGTCAACCGCGGTGTAGACGTTGAAGAAAAGCTCATCTTCGGTGGCAGAAAGCACGTTCTCCGATGTGATCGTAGGCGCATCGTTCACATTGACTACCGTCAGGGTGAAATTCAAGAATGATGTCCCGTCAAAATCGTCCTTGACGGTAACATTCACCCACCAATCGCCGACGTCATCGTTTTCCGGCGTCCCGCTCAGATTTCCTGTGCTTCCATCGATTGAGAGGAATTCCGCGTTCGTCAGAAGCGACCACTGGAAGGTATCTCCCGTCGGATCGACATCCTCTGCGGTGAAAACGAACCAGTATGGTTCATCCTCGTCTGCGGTCATCGCCGGTGAGACGTTGATGTAAGGATCGTCGTTGACATTCATGACCTTCAGCGTAAGGTTCAGCTCAACATATTCACCGCTTGCATCCTCGAGGGTTATCAGAACCCACCAGTCTCCGACATCGTCATTATCTGGAGTTCCGGACAGGTTGCCCGTGCTCCGATCGATATCCAGGAAGTCGGTCTCTGTATCGATGGACCAGTAGAGGATATCCCCCGCATCTATATCGTCGCCGGAAAGAATGATCCAGTAGTTTTGCTCCTCGGTTGCATCCGGAAGGAAGTTGGTCAGGATCATCGGAGGATCGTTGACGTTCAGAACGTTAAGAGTGAACGTTGCGGTATCCCATCCGTCGTTCCCGTCCGATACATTGACAGTAACCCGATACGATCCCACTTCGTCATTTCCCGGAACCCCCGTCAAATTGCCGGTCGTCGAATCTATAACCAGAAAATCGGGGCCTTCATCGAGCGACCAGGTGAGGGTATCGCCGGTGGGATCCACATCGACGGCGTCGAAATCGCACCAGTATTCCTCATCCTCAAGGGCAGCGGTCTTCGGCGAGGTTGTGATCAGGGGATCGTCGTTCGTATTGTGTACGGTGAGTATATATTCTACCCAGTCAAGGCCGCCGTTTCCGTCGTTGACCGATACGTTGACCGCCCAATCTCCCACATGTTCGTTGGTCGGCGTGCCGGAGAGCACTCCGGTCACCCTGTCAATATCAAGCACATCGAGAAGGGTTATGACCGACCAAGAGAGGCGGTCCATGGTGGGATCGATATCGATGGCCTGGAAATCCAGACGGTATTCGTGATCCTCAACCGCATCGGTTACGATCTCGTTGACTATTTCAGGGGGATCGTTCACATTCTCAACCGATAGCATGAAGGTGGCGATATCATTGCCGCCATTCCCGTCATCAACGGTCACCTCAACTGAGAACCTTCCGACATCACCGTTTCCCGGCGTTCCGGACAGTTCTCCCGTTCTCTTGTCGATCGAGAGGAAATTGCAGTTGGTTTTCAGGCTCCAGCTGAGAGTATCCCCCGTGGGATCCTCATCCGTGGCATCGTAATCATTGTAATAATACTCATCTTCCAAAGTGGAGATGATGTCCTTCGTCGTGATGACTGGTTCGTCATTGGTATTCCGGACGGTCAGGGTATAATTCAGCCAATCTGAGCCACCATTCCCGTCATCCACGCTGACGTTCACATAGAAATTACCGACGTCTCTGTTCGTTGGAGTGCCCGATAAGAGCCCTGTCGTGGGTACCAGCCTTAACCACTTCGCATCCGTATCGAGAGACCATGCATGAATGTCTCCCGTATCCGGATCAGTCACGTCGAAGTCCACGCTGTAGAGAATGTCTTCGGATGTGGTTGTGGTGTAGCTGCCGGTTATGGACGGTGCGGTGTTGGATGAGAGGACCTCCAAAGTGAAGTTGGTCCAGTCTTCCCCTCCGTTGCCGTCAGAGACAGATACATTGACCCACCAGGATCCCACGTCCCTGCTGAGAGGTGCGCCGGAAAGCAATCCGGTTGTCCGGGTAATGGACAGGAATCCTGCATTTGTTGACAGGGCCCACGTCAAGGTGTCAGAAGTGGGATCGGGATCGACCGCGTCGTAATCGACGCTGTAACTGTCCTTTGCGTATACCGAAGTAACATCATCGGTCGTGATCGTCGGCGGATCGTTCACATTGCTCACCATGAGGGTGAAAACCGAATAATCATAATCCGCCGCCCTATCGTAAACGGATACGTTCACGCTATGGGTTCCCACGTCGTCGTTGTCGGGGATTCCCGACAATACACCGGTATACATGTCAATGGAAAGGAATTCGGGGCCGGTCTCAAGCGCCCAGAACTGGACTTCATTCGAATTAGGATCCGTGGCGGCGTAATCAACGGAATACGCGGAATCCTCATCGGCTGTCGTATCATCCTTTATGGTGATCGTCGGCGCAGTATTGTATGACACCAGTGGATACCTGTCCATGGAAGAGGCAGAGCCTTCAATTGAATATGAATCATCCACGATCCCGTCCGAATTGGAATCAGGTGTCTGATGATCCATCCAGTAGTTGCCCTCGTTGCCGTTGTCCCAGCTGTTCCCGGTCTCGTCATCATGTGCCTGGCTCAGTCCGTTGTTGTTATCCCTGAACGTGTTGTGAACAATGACATTGTAGTCCGCGTAGGTGCCATCCACCCAGAGTCCGAAATCGGTATTTTCGTAGAACGTGTTGTTGTGGACCTGGTGGTATCCGCTGTCCAGGTCGAGTCCGTTCCGGCCGTTGTGGAAGAAAATATTGTATGCGATATGCTCGTTGCTGCCGGAGGTCAATCCCTTGTACACATACATCCCGTCAAGACCGTTAAATCCCGCCGTGTTGTTCTCGATGACTGGAGCGTCGGTATCGTAGATGTAGAAACCGTAATCATCGTTTTCAAGGGCCGTGTTCCGGCTTATAACCGAGTTATCACCGTAATAGAAGTGCAGTCCGCGGTTGCTGTTTCCGCTGAGCTCGTTGCCCGACACCACCGAGTTCGTGCAGTAGTAGAGATAGGCTCCGTAATTGTTTCCGGTGGCATGATTGTTCTTGAAGACAAGTTTATCCACCTTCTGGGAAGAGCTTCCGTAGATGTAGAAACCGTAGTCTCCATCATTGAAATCGCAGGTGTTGTTCTCGACCCTCAATCCGCTTCTCATGTAGTAGAGATATATACCGTCATCACCGTTGTAGTTGCACGTGTTGTCGATAATGACGTTATCCTGACTTGCATATGAACTGCCGGATTCGATTGCGATTCCGTATTCGTAGCAGCGGGACGCCTCGTTGTTGACGAATACATTGCCGCTGCTGGCGACGTTTGTCACATAGAGCCATAAACCGTAGTAGTTCTCATTTGCCGTGCAGTTCCGAACAATTATTCGAGATGAGAAAGCTCCCTGAAGCCCAACCGTTGACCTGCTGAGATCATGGCCGTCGATCTCGATACTGCTGCAGTCCACGAGGATCACCTGACCCGCATCTCCTGTCAGCTTGTAATCGGTGACCCGAACAAGAAAAACTAGATCTCTTCCGTTCACCTCGTTATTTCGGATGGTGTGGGTATTCCAGTAGGAAGTCGTCGTGGATTTATAGAAGAACACGCCGCATCCAGTGAAAGAATTGTTCTGAAGATCAACGTAGGTGGAACTGTAGAAATAGAAACCGTAATTTCCGGATTCGTATGTCGGGTAGCCGCAGTTGACGAATGTGTTGTTGCTGAACTTGTTGTGATCCGATTGGTAAAGATAAACGCCGTATTCCTCGTCGTATTCGAAACTGCATCCGTCGAACATGTTGTAATCGGCATAGTACAATCTGATGCCGTAATATCCGAAATCCATGGAGACATTTCTGAATTTGCAGTACTGGATGTAATCCGTCGATTTTCCATACGCATAAACAGGGTAATAATTATGATCCGCCGTAGTGTTGTAGACATAGATGTTAGCCGAGTAATACAGGACGATTCCGTTTGTTGCCCACGATAGATCGCAGTTCTCGATGGTTATGAAGTCGCAATCATACATCAGGACCTGTCCCGCATCGCTTATGACCATGTCCTTTTTCTGATACAGGAAATAGAGCGGGTTCCCGTTGACCGTGTTGGACCTGTCAACATCGTTTCCGCTCCAGTATGTTGAACTGGTTGTAATCAGGTAAAGCCCGCACTTGGTGAAGTTGTTGTTCCTGTATTCATTGCTGCTTCCCGATGATATCTGGATTCCCGCTTCCTTGTTGTTGTGTATGGTGTTGTTGTTGAGGTCGAGATAATCCGAACTGGTCAGATAGATCCCCTTTTCCACCGTGTCGGATACTGTGTTGAACTGGATAAGGTTGTAGTCGGATGACGAGACATAAATTCCGTAATCAACGCTGCCCCGGACGGTATTGTTGTCCACCTGGCTGTAATACATGTAATACAGCCTAATGCCGGTTGGACAGTCATAAACTTCATTGCCTGTTATTATTGTATTTACCAGTTTTATGGTAGAGCTTCCGTATGCATAAATACCGTACCTGTTACCGTTCATATCGTTGTCCTTGATTGTGCACCCAGTCGAGTAATACATGGTCAATCCGACGGTCGAATCGGAAAGATTGCTGTCGGTCACGTTGATATTATCCGATTTGTACAGCAGGACCTGACCGGCGCGGGTGATCTTCTTGTCGTCGACGTCGTAGTAGAAATATACAGGCCTTCCGTTGACCGTGTTGTATCTGTCGATTATGGTGTTCTGCCAGTTGCTCTCCGTGCTTGAGATAAGATATATTCCGCATTTTTCGAAGCTGTTGTTTCTCAGGATATTGTATGTTCCGGACGAATAATACAGACCATATTCCTCTCCGTTTCTGATCGAGTTGTTGTGGATCTCGTTATGATCCGCGCTGGACAGATACATCGGATAGTGTTCGGTGTTGTTTATATCATTCAGGAAAACAGTATTGTAATCGGATCCTGTGATATATATCCCGGTATACGAATTATTGATCATGTTCTCCTTGACAATGTTGTGATCCGAACTCGTGAGATATATGGCCTCATCGAGGCTTTTATCGATCGAATTGTTCTCTATGAGATCATAGTCCGATGAAGAGAGGTATATGCCGTAGTTTTCATTTCCATCGATGGTGTTGTTCCTGATAAAGCTGTAGAGTGTGTAATACATTCTCACCCCGTACTCATTATAGCTGAGATCGTTATTCTCGATGAATATCTTGCTGGCGGATGCCGTTGACGAACCGTAAATGTAAGTCCCGTAGTAATTGTATTCACAGGTGCTGTTCGCGATCCTTGAGTTGGTCGCGTAGTAGAGGTACACTCCGTAGTAATTGTCGTTCACATCGCAGTTCTCGACAATAATCCTGCTCACCTGGCTTGAGCTCGTTCCGTAGGCTCTAAGGCCGTAATAACTATTGGTAAGGCTGCAATCCTTGACCGTCACACCCGAAAATCCCGAGTCTATATAGACCGAAGCCAGGGATCCAGATTGTGTTCCTGCGGTTATGTCCATTCCCTCGATCGTAACCGATGAAACCGAAACGGAGATGACATGATCTCCCCCCTCTCCGTTTATGGTCGTCTTCCCGGTACCGTTCCCTTTCAGGGTAATGGAGACGTCGATGTCTATGTTCTCGACGTATGTTCCGGCATGGACCTCGATCACATCCCCCGAGGTGGCGTTATCAATTGCCCATTGTATCCTTTCATATGTCTGATCCTTTCCAACTTTCAGTGTCGCTCCCGCACCCGGTTCGCTGATGAACATCGAAACCGTGAACGCCGAGAACACAAGAATTAGAACTACCGTTATATTCTCATATATCCTCATATGATCACTCCGAATATACAACGCTACCAGTTTATTAAAATTATATAAAAGTTATAGCGTTTTAATCAAAATAATCTCATTAATGACAGAAATATATAAAAAGAATGGAAAAAGGTTCGGAATGGTTTATATAAACCCGTTTTTTCTAATTCGTGTGCTTTTCATTCCGCACGATTTTTTAATGGATAGCAATTGATTTTACCGATCAATTTGACAGCATAATTGATGTCACGTTACGAATGATGTCATTGCGATCCGGGAGGCGCCGGAGGGATCCGGGGGTCATGGGGCATATCAATCCCCAATCCTTCGACGGGAGGCTCGACTGCCGGTTCCGGAGCCGTTTCCACCGGAGGTTCCGCCCCGGATGCGGGGAATTCCGGGTATCCCGCGGGGACTTCCTCCGGAGCTTCCACCTGTTCTTCCGGAGGGGTAACCGGAAAATCTCCCCCGAATTGAGGCTCCTCGGACAGGACCGGTTCCTGGCCGGGGGTCATCGTTCCCCCGTACACGTCGATTTCAACGATTCCGGGGGTATCGGGAACGAGACCTCCCCCTTCCGAACTCTCTCCATCCAACTCACCCTCTGCGGATGCATCCTCTTTTGGCTCTGGTTCCTTTCTGAGAAGGAAGAAAACCATGACTACCAGGATGACAAGTAGGAGGACTATTCCTATGGAGAGGGGGATCCACCAGGGAAAAGCCTTCTCCTTTTCCCTCTCCTTCACCTCAATCTCCATTGTCTGGGTGGCAGATTCACCGCTGGAATCCGTCACCGTAAGAGTGATAATGTGCCTGCCGGCCGGAAGGGACAGGTTGATCTCCTGCCCGGAACCCAGCTGGCCCATGGTGTCCGACGACCAGGTAAACGAGAGGGAATCCCCGTAGAACAGATCCAGGTCCTCCGCCGAGCCGCTGATCCTCTGATCCCCGTATTCTACATATTCATCTCGTCCGTTTATGACCACATTGAAAGGAGGATCGTTGATATTGTTCACGGTAACGGTGAGGGTGATGCTGACCTCCTCGACACCGTCCGTTGCGGTGATCTTGATTCTTTCCTTTCCGGACCAGTTGGCGGCCGGTATGATCGTCAGGATATCTCCATCTGTCGTGAAGGTCAGGTTGTCCGACTCCGAAAAGGAATATCCCAGCGGATCGCCGTCGGGATCATCGAATATTTCGCTCAGGTTCATCGTATGGGGACCCCCGTCCTCATACATATCGGCGCTGGCCTTGTTCACGATCAGGACCGGTTTATCATTGACGTTCTCCACGGTCAGAATGAAGCTGGACCATGAGAAGGCCCCGTGATCATCGGTTACCGTTACGTTCACCAGCCATTCTCCCACATCCCCGTTTCTGGGAGTGCCCTTCAATGTCCCGGAGTATTCGTCGATCTCCAGGAATCCGGCGTCGGTCTGAAGGGTCCATGTGAGGGAATCCTCGGTCGGATCGATATCCTCGGCTATGTACTCGACGAGGTAGGACTGGTCCTCGGTCGCGGTGAGAATATCTTCATTCTCTATGGTGGGCATGTCGTTCACATTCTCGACGGTAAGGGTATGATTGACGAAATCCATGCCCTCATTGCCGTCCGTCAGGGTGACATTGACCCACCAGATCCCGACATCGTCATTTTCGGGGCTGCCCGATACGTTGCCCGCGGGATCGATCGAAATGAATCCAGCGTCGGTTTCAAGGTTCCAGACGAGGTCATCCGATGTGGGATCGATATCCGATCCCGTGAACTCGAACCAGAAGGGCTCGTCCTCGTAGACTTTCAGAACCGGATCTCCCTCGATAAGAGGATCATCGTTTACGTTGGCCACATCGAAGGTCAGGTTTGCTTCTACATAATCGCCGCTTCCATCGACAAGTCGGGCATTGACCCACCAGCTCCCCACATGTTCATTCAGGGGCGTTCCCGATATGTTGCCCGTCAAGGGATCTACCTTCAGGAAGTCAGCGCGGGTATCGATAGACCAGGTAACGGTATCCCCTAGGTCTATGTCGTATCCGTCCAAAACCTGCCAGAAGGGCTCATCCTCCGTCATATCCGGCAGGTTCGTCGTATTGATCATCGGGGGGTCATTAACATTCAGCACAGTAAGGACATATGATAGAACCTCGTAACCGTCGTTCCCGTCCGAAACGTTCACCCTGATATCATGGTCGCCGACCTCATCATTGCCGGGCAGTCCCGAAATGACCCCGGATGAGCTGTCTATCGATATGAAATCCGGAGATATGTCCAGCGACCAGGTCAGAATGTCCCCGGTGGGATCGATGTCGACCGCATCCATGTCCGTTGAATACTGGGAATCCTCGAAAACCTCGGATAACGGGGTGGACGTGATCACGGGGTCGTCGTTCCTGTTCCATACGGAAAGCACGAACTCGACCGAATCCATCCCCCCGTGGCCGTCGTTCACAGAAACGTTCACATCCCAGTCGCCCACATCGTAATTCGTTGGTATTCCGTATAGAAGGCCTGTTGTGGGATTCATCGTGAGATTTGCCAGAAGCGTGTCGACGGACCAGGTAAGAACATCTCCGACATCGGGATCCTCCGCCTCGAAATCGATTGCGTATTCCAGATCTTCCATGTTTATCGTGATGGGTTCGGTGGTGATCACCGGTGCCGTATTGGCATCAGGTTCCTCGGAGGAATCAGGCGATGCACTGACCCCGGCAGTTATCAGCAGTGATAGCACTGACGTCAGCAATAATATTCGAAAGGATGCCGTTTCAATTCTCCTCATTGTCTGCCCCCGTGATTGTCGTGATAAGTATGGTTTCCGTTTATAAAATTCTCTATCCTGGGACCGCGATATACCGTTATTTTCGATACCCCGAACCCGCGGGATGTATATTCGGGCCAATATGGCATCGAGCGATTCATCATGATAGGTGTAATCACAAGAGGCTCCTGAAGCCGAACAGGTAAAAGGTTAATATCAACCTCGCTTCATTGCCCCTTCATGGGAATTCCAGAAAAATACCCATCATATGATATTCCCGTGGATGATATTTTTTCACTGATCCGGGACCGCGGTTACCGTCATGTTCTCCTCCAGATCCCGGAAGGTTTGAAGAGGGGCAGCGCGGAACTTGCAGAGATTATTGAAAAAGGGACGGGGGCTTCTGTCTGGATCGACGGGGAACCATGCTACGGGGCATGCGATCACGCCGGTGAGAGGGCAGCGGTCCTGGACACGGACGCCGTGATGCATCTTGGTCATTCCGGCATTCCGTCCATGGACATGTCGCATTCGGTCCCGGTCCATTTCTTCCCGATCAAGATGAGGGAGGATCCCGAAAAGATGTTGAGGGGCCTCGAAGATCTGCTTGACGGGTTGAACCTTCCGACCATCGGACTGGCAACGACCGTCCAGCATGGACACCTTCTCGGTCCCGCGTCGGATCTGATCGAAAACAGGGGGATCAAGGTCCTGATAGGCCAACCGGGAATCAGAGAGGAGGCGGCGGGCCAGGTTCTTGGATGTTCGTTCCATACCGCCAGGGAGGTCGCGGCCGAGGCCGAAGGCTATATTTTCATAGGAACCGGAAGGTTTCATGCTCTCGGATTGTATCTGTCCGTCCGAAAGCCCGTCTGGATGGTGGATCCCTCCGACGGGACCGTTTCGGCTATCGATCCGGTGGAAATGGATCGATTTCTCAAGAGGAGATTCGCTGCCATAACACGCGGTAGGGAGATCATAAAGGAACGGGGGCGGGTGGGCATTGTCATAGGATACAAACCGGGTCAGAGAAGGATCGAGCTTTCCTCCGAACTGAGGAATATCCTGAAAGACCAAGATGTGGATTCCACCATGATCGCAATGGAGCATATGGATCCGATGAAGATCAGGTCCCTGGGATTCGGATTGATATGCTCAACTGCTTGTCCGAGGATCGCAGTGGACGACTCGGACCGGTATCTTGCCGAGGGGATAACGCTTCTGACGCCCGGTGAATTGAGGATAGCTCTCGGCATCGATGATTGGGAGGATTACGAGCTCGATGAGCAGTGGTGAGAGATAACCTCGTCCTATCCCGTATCCTTCTCCTCAACCCTCTTCTTTCCCCTGATGAACTTCATATCCATCCTGCCGTCCACGATCATTCCTGACTTCACCCTCTTGGTCAGATCGAAGAGCCCCATGAGGTTCTCCTGGAGCTCGGGCAGGTACTCGAACAGGATCCAGGTCAGGAACATCATCATCACAAGCGACATGATCTTTGCCACGATGCTGTGTGCAGTGTAGAAATCCAGCAATCCAGAGTAGGTGGCGATGATCACTCCCACGTTCCTGAATATATTGGTCACGAAGATGATCGGGATGACTATCATGAAAACGGTGGCCTTCCTTCTCATATCGCTCATTTTCATGATGTTCAGTATCCCGTTCCTTCGCATCCTCTCGGAGAACTTCCTGGTTCCCCTGGTCCTGACAACTTCCTTCTTTGCCCACGGGAGCCACTCGTTCCTGTCAGTTTCGGTAGCTATGATGGCGGCTGCGAAGAGAAACAGGGCCAGGGCAGCAGTGCAGGCGAACACGATCCTGATCGATATGTCATTTGTCTGATCTGAGTAGATGAATATCCCCTCGTTGAACTCAAGGGGAAATCCTGTCTGGATCGTGACGGGATTGCCGAAGAATATCAGCACGTAATACGTTAACCAAGCCACAACGAAGATCATGGCTCCCTGTGTGACGGGTATATGTTCGAAAACGAAGTAGAATGATCCCGTGATCGTAGCGGTCCTTACAAGCCAGATCAGTGATTTGGTGTTCTCCTTCCATTTGTAATCGAGGTAGAAATGATAGGCTATGAAGAGGAAGAACAGGACTCCGACCGAGGAGAGGATCGCATTGATCACATCCAGGTGTTCGGGTTCAAGGTACGTGACGGTCTCGGTGAGCCAGAACATGCTGAAGAGTACAGATGCCCCCCCTCTCCACAGCGGTGTTGTCCTTCCCCTGTCCCCGTAGAAGATAAGCCATACCGCCAGGGCGGGTATCAGAAATAGAGCGTCATAGTAGCTGATCGTGTACGGTATGTCCACGATCATGTCGGTGATGGTTTTCTGGGCAACGACGCCTGCCAATACTGCAAACGGATTCATCTGATCGCTCCTGGACGTGAGGTTTCAAAGCCGGTTTTTACCATTCCCAGGCTCTGATTTCATATTAAACTATTCACGGATATATTAAGGGGCTTGAACAAATTTTACCCAATGATATAAGTATTGTGATGTTCACTGGCCGGGTGAAAAGAAAAAAATTATGATCTTTACTGAACGAAATATGATTTTTTCCGGATCGGGAATCGATGGCTCATGAGCATGATCCGGAGCAGGGGATCACCGAGGACGGCCGAAGGATCTAGACCTTCGGCTTGATCATAGTGCCCCATAGATACCTGTTCATGACCACGAAGTATCCCATGTTGAGGATCATCACGACGATGACGGCGATCCATCCGATCCTCGGGACAATGGCCATGAGGAGGGAGAACGTTGAGGTGACCTCCATGATGGCCATCGTCCTGAGGCATTCTCCGTGATCCCATTTCCTGCTTCTCATCAATCTATGATCGAATATCAGGAGGATCATTCCAAGAACGCCTATGGAGATATAATTGTCAGGCGCCCCGTCCAGGAGCCATACGATCCAGAGAAGTGCTGCTATCGAGACCATCTTGAGCGAGAAGGACATGAATCGGGCCAACGGCGATGCGGTGAACCCGCCGTCCCTTATACCAACTCCCAGGCCCTTCAGGAACGAGGCCTCCTCCATGTCAATGTCCTTGAGATCCCCCTCGATCATGATCTGATAGGCTATCTGGAAGATCAGGTAAAGGGTGGAGACGGCCGCGACTGCTGTCAGTCTGGCATCCATGAACGGGAAGGATCCCGTCAATTCGAAACTTCCCCCCGCTCCGAGATAAGCGAAGGGCAGGAGAAGGGAGTGGGCAAGGGCTATCGGGACGAACTTTCCCTTGATCACCTTGCCGTACATGTTGTATACGAAACCCATTGCCGTGAGGATCAGAAGCACGATGCATGCGGCCGGATCGAGACCGGATATGACCGATCCGTAGAGAAGGGAAAAAGCCACCATCAAGATGGTGATCCTTCTGCCAAGAGCGGGAGAGATAGCGCCTCTCTGGAGCGGATGATGGGACTTGTTGGGATCATCCCGGTCGAATCCCCGAATGAAATCCTCCGCCGAGTTGTGACCGTAGCCGGCGTTGTGGTACAGCCATCCGAAGATCAGAAAAAGAAGGACCCTGATGTCCCAGAGGGTTCCTACAGCCAGGGCTGCGCCGGCTGTGGTGATTATCATCTCCAGGGGGCTGGTGTGGCTTCTGAAGAGCTGCAGCCAATCTCTTATTGTAGCCATATGATTTCTGTTGGAGAAGGGGGATGGTGTATATTCCATTTACCCAAAATCCGTTTCAATTTTATCTACGTGATTTTTTCTTTTCCCTGCGGGCTCTGGCCTTCTTGATGTAAGGGATGATCTCGGGAGTTTTGCACGATGTCTGACCGTGATCCACATTAACCTTTCCTATCCTCTCGGCGGTTTCGAATGCGGCCTCGACAAGATCGTCCCCGTAGGTCCCGATGGCGATCACGGCATTGTTCATGGCAAGCCTGGCCCGGTTGGGTGAGGTGTGGATCTCCCTTTCAATGGAATCGAGAAATCCTCTCATCTCCTGATCCGGGATCGATCCTCCGTTCTTCAGATATGACGAGAGGATCGAGTAGCCAGCCAGTTTGACGAATTCCCTGTCGGATCCCATCCATACGGACATTATCTCCCGGGCATGCTCCGATCTGGAAACCAGATCGGCAAGCAGGTCCGTGAGCATATAGTAGCTCAAATCATTCGCCATGGAGTCGAGCGTCTTCTCATCCAGAAGGGCGGGATCCGCGATCATGGTTGAGAGTGTCATCGCATCGGTGTTTCCCGTTTCCCAAAGTTTCATCGCGAGTTCGTGATCCGTCCCGATCTTCTTCTTCAATATGTTGAGATTCGCGAAACTGACTCCGAACATCGGCTGCTTGGCTCCGTGTCTTTCGTAGATCTTTCTATTCTGCGCTGTACCCATCTCCTCGAGCTGATCCATAACTTCGCGAAGATCCATGTTCACGCACTGGTAAAGGATAAGCGCACGTTGTCATAAACATTTCACCTGAATAAGCAGCATTCCGTCCCGGATGCCGATGTCGGTGGAGATATGATCGGATCGAATCAAATATGCGGTCGCCCATACCGGAGGTGGAGGGAACCCGATGACGGTGGAACAGATAAGGGTGGGATCGGATAATTTCAGCTACCTGATCCATTCCGGCAAAGGAACAAAAGCGGCCCTCGTGGATCCCGGTTTCGACACATCAGGCATATTGAGGTCGATCGAGGATTTGACAGTCATCCTGAAGGTGATCATAGCCACGCACCACCACTCGGATCATACCGCGGGCATCCATGAGATAAAGAAGGAGACCGGCGCGCTCATCGTGGCATCCGAAGAGGACGGATCGAGGATCGCCGGAGGCGTTGATGTCACCGTGAAGGATGGCGAGGTCCTAAACCTGGGTGGGAACAGGATCGAGATACTGAAAACCCCGGGGCACACCCCCGGCGGGATATGCCTGATAGTCGACAACGAGTTTCTGATAACCGGGGATACGATGTTCATCAACGACTGCGGGAGATGCGATCTTCCGGGAGGATCACTCGAGGACATGTACGATTCCCTTCAGAGGATCAAGGACCTTCCCGACGATCTGATGGTCCTCCCCGGTCACGATTACGGCCCGAAACCAAGAGATAGATTGGGGAATCAGAAGACGGCGAATTTCACGATGAACGTGAATAGCCTCGAGGAATTCTCAAAATTATGAATCCGACTTATTTTCCTTTTTTTTTCAATCCATCAGGGGGAATTTGATGATGAACTTGGTACCCTTTGAATAATCTCCCTCGATCCGATCCTCGACCTTAATGGACCCGTTGTATCTCTCCACCAGTGCCTTGACCAGGGACAGGCCGGTCCCGGAATGCTTTCCCATTATGGATTTCTTGTACCTCTTGAATATGATCTCCTTCATCTGATCGTCCACCCCCCTCCCGCTGTCGGAGATCTCGATTACGACGTTAAGCTCATCCCTGCAAATCTTCGTCCAGATCTCCGGCTCCATGGAGCTCTGGTATCTCAGGGCATTGTGGTAGAGGTTGTGAAAAACCTCCTCCACGACGGGTTCCGCCATGATCTTGATGGCGGGGAGATCGCTGTGGAAGTGGTGTGTAACCCGTTTTTCTGGGAACGAAAGGATCACGCTCTCGGCGGCAAGCTTGATGAGTGGCGCGATGTCTATCACCTGTGGTTCGGGGGGTGTGGACATTATGGTCGTGAGCTTGTTGACGTTGTTGACGAGGTTCACCGATCTGTGGACCAGATCCTCGATATTTCCGACAATGCGGTCGGCCTTGTTCCTATCGTCCTTGACATGCTGGTACAGCTGGGCGCTCCCCAGAAGCCCCTGATGTATGTTTCCCATGTCATGAACCAGAAGATCGAGGTAGAAGAATGAACGGTTTCTCTCCTCCATGAGGCGCATCCCGTCCTTCATCCTCCTCGTTACCTCCATCCTGAGATGATCGTTCGTCTCCCTGATCTCCTTCGTCTTGACCCGGACCCGGTGCCTCAGGAAAAGCGATATCCCGATGAACGCGGCTACAAGTCCAACGAGGATCAGAAGGAGGTTGATCACCCATGAGGGAATGACGAACACCTCCCTCTCGCTTATCTCCCGATCCAGGTAATTCTCGATCGTGCCGTAGTAAACGGAATCGGGATCTTCCTTCAGCTCTCCCATCCTCACATCCAATCTCCTTCCCAGAGAGTCTCCCGATGACGAGTTCATTGCGGTTATGAACTTGAGATCAAGGGGATTGAATATGATACCGGTTCGTTTGATATCCCGGTCCGCCTCGGTTACCGTTCCCAGGAGTCGGTTCAATATCCCCGCATCGACTGTTCCCTTCTCAATTCCTTCAATGACCTCGTTGTAGTTGTCGAACTCGACGAAATAGGAGGTGATTCCGAATGATTCCAGTATGGAATCTATCCCCTCGCTTGAACCGTAGTAGATATCGTCCCTGACGATCCCGATCCACCTGTCCTGAAGATCGAAGAGTGATCCGATATCGAGATCATCCGCGGAGTAGACCACTCCCCAGGTCGTTATTATGGAGGATTCCGTGAAGTTTACCCTGACGGAGAGATCGGCGGTCTCCTCGATACCCGCCCCGATATCGATCTCTCCTGCATCCAGCCATGTGACAACTTCCTCCCTGGTCCCGCTCCGATACTGCAGGTCCCACCCTTCGAGGACGGCGATCTCCTCGAGAATATCGTGTATGATGCCCTTGAGGGCTCCCTGGCTGTTCTGGTAAATCAGGGGATTGGAGGGGGTGAATCCTATGACAACAGTGTCGTTATCATCCTGGCCTCGGGCGTAGATATCCGAGTGATCCCCGGGGATTAGAGATAATACAAGGAGAATAAACACCGCCGTGACGGTGAAGGAGGCAATCCTTTCGATCCCCTGCGATCGATCCCTTCTTCGGGACGGAGATCTCTTCGTCACTGCCATGGCAGACCCCACATCTTTTCCCTGATCTCGTTGTGGCCAGGTGGTTCGATACAACGTTTGGGCCTTTATTTATTATTTATGGACGTTTCTTGGAAAATTCAATTACCTGTGATATGTGAATAATAAGGAAAAAAATGTTGTCAATTTTGATCTCGATGGGATCTGTTCCAAAATACTTTTCAGGATTGATATCATTTAAAATTTTCATTTCCTCAGATAATTCTCCAATATTGTTTTTACAACGTTAGTTGTCATGATCTGGACGAGTTGTTTGATCTCTTTTGTGTCGAAATGTCTGACATCAAATGTCCATATACCATAATTCTCTACAGACAGAGCCGTTGCTAGGATGGGTACGTCGTCGTGATCTACCATAACCGGTTCAGCATCTTTGATCCTTCCTTGATAGATTTCTTTCTCAACGGGATAAATGAAATATTTCTTCATATCATTGATTATATCTTCTATTTCTTTTTCCGGGAGTTCATTCCTATTCCAGACATTACGATGCCTGTGCAGCTCTTGATAACACCAATCCGGTGTAATGAATGCACCTGGGTTATTTATGATCAATTCACGAACGATTCCACGTGTCATCAGTGCCGAAATGATTACATTTGTATCAACGACGATGGTCACTTCCCCTCTCCTTCCATGGACCTTTTCCGCCAATCCCTCACCATCTCGACTATCTCTTCTTCGGTTATTCCCTCGACTGTCAGCTTGTCGAGTTTATCCATCATCCTCTTCTTCTCAACCTCTGTAACATATTCCCTGACCTTATTTCTGAACCATTCGTTGCGTGTCTTGTAGCCAAAGTCTGCGAGGTGTTTGTCCAGTTCCTCGATCATGTCTTTCTCTATCCTGAACAGGATTTGAACTTCGGTCATGATATCAAATATATATCATATTGATATCATTTAAATATTTCGATGACGATACCAATCAACCGTAATATATGAATGAGAAATGGAGGGGTATACGAACCATTTCTCCATTGAAATCTTCCGGAAAGAGGATCTATTTTCGGTAATGTCCTTTGCCCGGGGTATATCTATTCACAGGATCGGAAGAAGATTCTCCATCTCGAACCTGCTGACCTGGATCCTCATGGAGAGATCATCGGCCCGATGTCCCAGGCTCATCCTGTAAGCTTTGAGATGAGCCCTCTTGGCAGTGATGTAGTGGCTCAGGAAATCGATCCCGAAGACCTCTCCGGCGAGATCGGATCCCTCGAGAAGATCGAGAGCCGATCCCAGATCGGAGGGAAGCCTTTGGATATTCAAGCTGTCCATCTCCTCGTCGGTGAGATGGAAGACGTCGATGTCCCGGATCAGCGGGGGATCGAGGTTCTCCGTGATCCCCCTCACCCCCGCCATGATCTGGAGGGCGAAGGACAGATAAGGATTCGACGAGGGATCTGGATTTCTTAACTCCACCCGGATAGCGTCAGGGTTGTCCATGTCGTATCCGGGAATTCGGATAAGGGAAGATCTGTTCTGGACGTCGCAGCAGATGTATGCGGGAGCCTCGTATCCGGGAACGAGCCTCTTGTACGAGTTCACCCAGGGATTGAGGACCGCCGTGATTTCGGGGACGTATTTCATAAGGCCCGCAATATACGATTTGCATTTTCCCGACAGATGATTTTCATCCCCCCCGTCATAGAATATGTTCTCGTCCTTCAAAAACAGCGATTGATGCGTGTGCATCCCGTTTCCGTTCATTCCCGCTATCGGCTTGGGCATGAAGGAGGCGAACAGCCCGTGGGATGCGGCCACCTTCTTGACAACATATCGGAACAGCATTGAGAAATCCGCCATCGACAGCGCATCCATGTAATGGACATCGATCTCGTGCTGGCTGTCGGAGACCTCATGATGATCGTACTCGAACCGGTAACCCATCTCCTGCATGATCATCTGGGCTTCCTTCCTGATCTGCCCGTACCTGCCCCCTTTGAAATACCGGCCTTTATCGACGGTAACCGGTCTAAGGAATACGGAGTCGTCCAGGCAGAACTCCTCCAGAACCGGATAGCCGCTGTCATCGGCCTCCAAGAGGAAGAACTCGAGTTCGGGGCCGATATATGCGGTATCCGCGATTCCCATTTTCTTGATCTCCTGAAGAACCCTTTTCAGTATGCTCCTGGAATCGAACTTGTAGGGTCCGTTCTGGGGGTCCACGATGTCCCCGAACGCTGCGATCTCCCTCCACGTCCTATCGAACCCCTTCGTAAAGGTCCGGTATTCCCAGGGAAAGACCCTTGCTGTGGTGAAATCCAGCACCGCATTCTTGTCGCTCTCGTTGATCCTCTCGGGATAAAGTGACGACGCGTCGAATCCCTTGATAACGGTGTGGTTTCCCACGGAGAGATCTATCTCCACCTTTCCGTCCTTCGTAATCCTGCTTCCCAGCTCCGATACCGGTATGGTGAATCCGCACGGCCTCTCGCCGTTCATGTCCGCCGTGACGAACCTCACGAATTTTATGTCGGGATTCTCAGAAAGCATCTCCTTTACCTCTTTGAGGTCCGAAAAACCGAATTTTCTGTCCTTGACGATCACTGTCATCCCCGTTCCGACATTTTATATGTATTATTAAACATTGATCGTGAATATACAAAACATATGTTTCCATAATTTTGAAAAAATAAAACATATGTTTGAAAAAGTCCGGAAAAACCTATATAGTCCGAACGATTTGACGGACCTTCATGGATGCGGTGGATAGAAAAATACTGAACCATGTCAAGGATCACGGAAGGGATTCGTTCAGGCAGATCGCAAAGGCCGTTTCTGTATCCCCATCCACGGCAATGAAGAGGATCAGGGAGATGGAAGATTCCGGCGTCATCAGAGGGTACGGGACCATTCTGGATTACGACAAGCTGGGGTACGATATCCACGTGATCGTCGACGTTAGGGTTGCCAAGGGGAAGCTCCATCAGATAGAGAAGAAGATAGCCAGACATCCAGCTGTCCTGACGGTCTTCGACAACACGGGATCGTTCGATTCGACCGTTATCGCCAGGTTCGGGAGCCGTGCCAATCTGGATAGGTTCCTCAAACTCCTCCAGACATACGACTTCGTGGAGAGGACGGAGACCAAGCTGATACTCAACACTGTCAAGGACGGCTCCCTGAAACTGTGAATCTTTCCTCACCGCGATATCATTGGACACTTGATTATCTCCTGTCATCCGGGATTCCTGTTATATTCCATGATGTCCATGATCGGTTCATGATGAAGAGCGTCATATTCCACGTCCTGGCGTTCGTGACGGGATTCTTCGCCGCCTTCTTCACCATCCTCCCCTCGATATTCAGCGGCGGGGGAAGCACCTGGGAGAGTGTGTTCACGTTCATCCTCGCCGCGGTCGTCTATCTCACCGTGGCATCGGTGTACGGATTCGTGAACCGAGGAAAAAGGACCTACATCACACTTCTGATCCCCGGAATTTTCATTGTTATTCTTTTCACGTTCAGCGACGCTCCGGATTCCCCGGCGAGGTGGATCCTGCACCTCTCGTATATTCTCATTGCCGGATCATGTTCAGTGTCCGGGGATCACATCGGCGGTCTAATAAAAACCAGGATGGAGAACCGCTCGAAGAGTAAGAACCGATCTTCATGATCCCGGCCGGGGTGGTAAATTTATACCTTTAAAATGATGATCCGTCGATGAACATCAGAAATGCCACTATCCGGGACCTCGATTTTTTCAAGTTCGGTCTGCGGGAGGTCAGGACCATAGAGAAAAGACCCGAGAACGACATTCCAGTTACGGATGAGGATGTGAACAACCTGATCTCCGGAATTACGGGGGGGACCATCCGCGTTATCGACGATGACAGGGGAGATCCGGCCGCTTTCGTCTATTACAGAACGGACTTTCCGATCCCTTACGTGAGCGGGAAGATATTCTGGATAGACATAATGTTCGTGAGGGAGGACATGAGAGGATCGGGCCTGGGCAAAGCTCTCTACCGGGATATGGAGAGGATCGCATTCGACCTCGGATATCCCCGGATCGTCATCGACATATTCGAATCCAATACGAGATCGAAGAAATTCCACGATAATCTGGGATTCGTAACCGTTTCCGCCATTTACTCGAAAGAGATCAGATCCTGACCAGTTTGTGGACCTCGCCGACCACCTCGAGACCTGCCCTGGTCCCCTTTCCGATGAATAATCTATTTCCATTTCTATCGGTCATTTCAAGATCCACGACCGAGTCAACGCTCTCCTTGATGTATCTATCCATCTCCCCCATCATTGGAGCTTTCAGCGATCCTTTTCCAAGCTGTTTGGCCTTTACATTTATGTGATGTTTCCGATCTGAGATCCCGATTTTCAGAAGATCGTTGTCGAATGAGATGTGTTTGATCTTCGCTCCGGTGTAGGTGGCGAAACGGTGCACCTCATCGCCGATCCTGAGGAAGGACAGGAATCCGATGAAATACCTGCCCATCCATGGAATCTTTGCCACGGACAGCATGAATGACGTGCCCTGATCATCGAAGTTGTTCGACTGGAGCCATATCCAGCTCTCGGGAAAGGACCTTCCCCAGTCCTTTTCGATGTAACCGTTTCCATCGGTGAAGTCGATCTCCTTTCCGTTCACGTTGATTTTTCCTTTCAACCGATGGTGCATGGATACTACCCCGTGGTAGCATTCCATGAATGGAACGTAGGAATACCAGCCCATGATCCCGGGGGATAGAATGCTGCCCGGGTAAGGAGTGGTCCCGATCAATTCGATCCTCCCCTTCACGGCATCTCCTTTCCGGTCAAGATCGAGTTTGAACCCATTTTCCGAGAACTCATTCGGGCCGATGGATATTTCGAACCGATCCCTGTCGTATCGAAAATCATCGATGGGGAACTCATGATATGAGGTCTCGCCGGTTATCCCGTTGATGGTCTGTATGAACGAATGGCTGTTCTTCGATAGGGAGATTCCCGGGATCACGGATATGACAGACCTCTGGTCACGCGACACCTGTTTGAAATACCACCCCTCGAAATAACTTCGGCCGTCGAGCTTCCCCTGGAATACGGGAGGGTTCATTTTTCTGAAAGATAAGGACATCCTCTTACCCGGTAGGGCACGGATGCCCATATCACGTAATAAACTATACCCGAAATGATCCTTTTGCGTATTATCAACCGGAGAGATCGGTTACCCTGCCCATGAAGAGAATGTTGCCGGTGTCGTTGTCCTGGATCACGAACATGAAGGGATGATCAGCGTTGAACTGCACATTATCAACGACCCCGCCCAGCCTGGCGACAACGGCGGTCGCTGCTGCGGCTTCGGTCCCTTCCTCGTTCACGTCAATGAATCCCTGGTGGATCACCTGGCTTATGAATAGATCCCTCTTCCCCGTGATCCCCGAGAAATCAGCATTGCCGAAAGCGTCTATCATGCCCATATCCATCAGGGTATTTTCAAGGTGTTCGTATTTCGTATCCATCTGATACTTCAGCCCAGAGTGGAGTTACGTCCATCAATTCGCAGGCTCGCTGCATCGGCGTTTTCCCCTTTAGGGCGCCGTGGGGCCGCCGCCAGATGTAGTAGAACTGCCACTCGGCGAGGCGA